>JANPGT010000899.1:0-1756 GCA_031424135.1 Chitinophagaceae bacterium | reverse complement strand
CGGTATAAAAGCCATCCAGCATTGCTGGCATGGTGTCTGGGTAACGAGTTAATATTCCCCTTTTCTCCGGTATACGATTCTTTTTACAAAGCATACAATAGCTTGTTGAATAGCATTCATCAATCTGATAACAATCATCCTGTTTTTACCACTGTTATCAACGTAAACAAAAAAAACCTTTTTAACCTTCAATGGCGGGTACCAGGGCTCGATTTTATTGGCCTCAACAGCTATAATAGCCTTCGCAGCCTGAAGAAAGATTTAAATGCTATTTCACTTTTCTGGAAAGGTCCCTATGTCATAGCAGAATGGGCGCCCCGCGGTGGTTGGGAGGCCCGGGGCAGCAGCTGGTATGCCCCACTGGAAGAAAGCAGTACGCAGAAAGCAGCGGCTTACTACCAGTTTTATACGCAGTATATGCCACTTAAGGACCCGCGTTTTATGGGGTCGATGGTTTTTTACTGGGGTTGCCGGCATGAATATACCTATACCTGGTACAGCGTGTTTAATGAAGATGGCGCCGCTACAGAAATAGCGGAAAGCCTGCGTGATTGCTGGGCCGGTGCTGCTGTTGCACATCGTTCTCCCGCTATTACCGGCATCTTTGCAGACGGCCGCCGGGCAGAAGATGATATTATACTGAGCGCAGGTGCTGAACATACTGCCTCTGTAACTGTGCAGGCAACAGCTCAAAAAGACTCCCTGCGGTTTGCCTGGCAGATTCTAAAAGAGCAGTGGGTGGATTGGGGGAAGACATGGGTGAGCTTTAAAAAACCGGCCCCGGAAACCGGACTCTTTGCAGACAGTACAAAGCAACATCCGCGTTTTATGGTGCCCAACCGTGAAGGGCCTTACAGAATCTATGTAACCGTTTACGGGGCGGGCGGCTATTGTGCCACTGCAAACATTCCTTTTTATGTAATCAGCCAGTGAACCAGAAAGTAATTACAATATTACCGCCTTCAGGGAAAGAAAAGATATCGCTGCGGCTGATGATCTTCACCGGCCTGCTGTCTGCTGTGTTTTTTCTGGGCAGCATGCTGCAGAAAACAAATATCAGTTACCTGCCTTTGTATATACTGCTGATGATAACGCTGGTATATTATACGGGCAAGTACCTGCACGAGTGGTACCATTATTTTTCCATTACAGCACCTGCTAAAGTAACTGCCAGCAGGGTATATACCGTGGATGTGCTTACCACCTACTGTGCAGGTGAACCGTTTGAAATGCTGGAAGAGACGCTTACCGCCATACAGCAAATAACCTATCCGCATACAGCATGGTGCTGCGATGAAGCAGATGATCCGCTGGTAAGGCAATTGTGCGAACGGTTGGGCGTGCGGCATGTAACCAGAACCAATAAAAAGGATGCCAAGGCCGGCAATATTAATAACGCCTTACAATTTGCGTCCGGCGAAATATGCGTGGTACTGGATCCTGACCATATTCCTGTGCCTGGTTTTATAGATGAAATCATCGGTCATTTTGAAGATCCTTCCATAGGGTTTGTACAAGTTGTGCAGGCCTATCATAACCAGGCAGACAGCCTGGTGGCCAGGGGGGCGGCGCAACAGACTTACCAGTTTTACGGTCCTGTAATGATGTCTATGCACAGTTACGGAACCGTGCAGGCAATAGGTGCCAATTGTACGTTCCGCCGTGCAGCACTTGATTCTATAGGGGGGCATGCCAGCGGACTGGCAGAAGATATGCATACCGCGATGCGTCTCTATTCCAAACGGTGGCGCTCGGT
>JANPGT010000898.1:0-3711 GCA_031424135.1 Chitinophagaceae bacterium | reverse complement strand
TCCTCGAGTACTTCTTCTGCTGCCTCCCTGGTAACGGGTACCGGGTAGTTGATGACAACTGTGGCGCCTGCTGCAGCCAGTGATTTGGCTACACCGGCACCTATGCCGCTGCTGGCACCGGTAATAATGGCTATCTGTCCCTGTAATTTTTTTTCCATTGGTGAATGTTTAATAAAGTGTTGTATGTTTTAAATGATACGCTTCTTCTCTGTAAGCAGATAATCCCTGCTCAATCAATTTTATTTCAAAATCTGTAATAATATTTACATAGTTCCTGTACGCGTCTCCGGCAGTGGCAAAGGGGTTTCGGTGAAAATAAGCATCATGGGTAGATCTTCCTTTTTCAGACATGTAATAAAAATGATCGGCACTTTGTAACCTGCCCCAGCATTTAAGGTTATCATTACAGCCAGTTCGGTGAACAAGGTTACCGAGACTGTAAATCTTTTTCAGCATATTATTTTGCATGCTGTTCTCACACCAGACACAGCATTCCGCCTCGTTGCCACCCCACGAAATAGTCTGCGGTATGTCATATAGGTCAACAGGATAATTGTTGTACAGCGCTTCAGAGGGTGTTGTAAAATGCCAGTTGTTATCCTTTAAAATTTCTGCAGGAAGGTGCTGCATAAATTCAAAAATGCCTGTTTCTTTTTTCTTGTGAATACCGAATGTTTCATAGTCCATCAGCAGATTAATAGCAGCAGCATTTGCATGTGTATGTATCCATCCTGCATATTTTTCTGCGGTTAGCGGGTGTACATTCCACTGTGCATCGCCGAACCGGAAAGCAATATCATCGCTCAGGGCAGCATTCCGGAGCAGCAGCCCCATGTTTTCAATGCCGGGTGCAGCATATGCCTGGTTGGGAGAACGGGTTTTCAATATCTTTTCAACGCCCTCGCATAAAACACCTTTAAGGCCCAGGGAGGCGGCAAGAGCAGCCAGTTCATTGTTGTAGATCAATTCGGTGTTCCGCAGTACCGCTGGTGTTAAAGAAAATAATTTATTCACCAGTGCCGCATGCATTGATACCTGCCTTTCAAATTCTTTTTTATCATATAACCAGCTCAGCGAATTATGATAGGTCTCTGCCAGGAATTCAATGCAACCGGTGGCGGCAAGCTGCTGGAAAGATTCGATAACATCCGGCCGGTTGGCCTGAAGCAATTCAAGTGCCGTGCCGCTGATAGAATAGCTGAGTTTGAACTTGCCCTTGTGCAGCTGTATCAGGGATGCTATCATATTATTGGCCGGTAACCAGCATTGATCTGCCAGTTGATCCAGCACGGTTTTGTCTGCGGCGGTATTAAAATAGTTGGCCGGCATGCCAATATTGCCCGGCGCGTAGTTATTGAGCCGGTAAGGCAAATGAATTTTAAAGCAAATATTGAGCGTTGGCATATGGCAAAGTTGATGCAGGTAAGGGTGTTGGTATGCTGCATGCGGCTGGCTTGTTCAGCACGGTGATTATTATGCAGGGTATATCTCAATGGGTCAGGACTAAGCAGCAGCTGGTTTTGCCGAAGATGGTTTTTACAGGAATAAATTTATTATTGGAACAAAACTAACATTGGGCGGAGCGTACTGGTGTCGCGGAGTTTACAGAAAAAGCATATTAACAATTAATTAATTCCAGTTAATGGGGTCGTTTAATTCTATGCATTTCCTGTTGTAAAAAAGCAGTCCTGCGTCTCTTAGTTCATTGAACAGCACATTTACACTCTGGCGGGAGGTGGCTATTACCCCGGCAATCTCGCTATGTGTCAGATAATTGTTCAGTATGATTTTATCACCTATCCGGTTGCCATCCGTTCTTGCCCAATTTTTTATAAAGCGAATCAGCCTTGATTTTGCATCACGGAATACAAGGTCAGAATGGCGGCCTTCCAGTTTTCTCAACTTGTTATTAACGGTATTGGCGTAGTTGATAGCTATCCCAATATTTTCATGCAGTATTTTTCTAAAGTCATTTACATTAAATGAACATATTATCGTGTTTGCAGTAAGTGCTTCTGCCGATTCTTCCAGGGAAAAATTTCCTTCCAGGCCCAGATCACCAAATACATCCGGGGCTGTTAGTATATCTTTTACCAGTTCATTTTCGGTTTCATTACTTTCGGTGATTTTTATCTTACCTTTTATGAGCAGGTGTATCCTGCTATAGCCAGGCTCTCCATAACCTATCAGCTCACCCCGGTAAACAGTTTTTACTTTTGCCATTGAGCAGATTTCATTGAGTTTTTGGTCCGTCAGGGTAGCAAACAGCGGATGACTTTTGATATAAACGTATTTAATTTCCTGCGACATAATGGTTGATTTTAGGTAGGTTATTAAGTATAGTTAATTTTGCAAGCCTTTGAATGATTTTCTAAGACGAGTTTGTAGCAGCTTTTTTTCTTTTTCCCCGAAGTGTGGGTTTGTTGCCGGATAGTAGAGCACTTGTGGTAAATCCGGCAGCCAGGATTCATACATACACAACCCGTTTAATTCCTCGGTACTCAGTGGCTGTAATTTGCCAAAATGGAGCTCATAATAGATTTTTATATTTCTTTTCATGGCGCTTGTATTTTGTCAATTGCTGCGGGGAGCAATTGCATGTTCAATTTTTGAAATCAATATGTTTTTTGGGGTAAGGCCGATGGCATGATCTACTACTTTCCCACTTTTAAAAAACAAAATGGTGGGGATATCCATTACGCCGTATTCTGTATCCAGGCCAGTTTCTTTCTCTACATCCACTGTATAAAAATTAACCACCCCGTTATAGGCTTGGGCCAAGTCGTTGTAGACAGGTTCAATAATCTGGCTGGCGCCATTCCATTCTTTTTTAAACTGTACCAATGACAGCGCTTTGCTTTCTATCACTTCCTGTCTGAAATTATTTTTACCAATCTGCTTGTTCATCTTTGCCTGATTTTGTACAGGAGATGATTGCCAATCGGTATGCCAGATTTTATTTACGCCGGGACGAATTTAATAAAAGCCTTTGCTGGCTTGTGTTTCAGGAGATGTTGTTCATGGCAATAGCGGGTGTTGTTGTAGCCGAATCTCCCATTATTTTAGGATTGTCCCAATATTTTGGGACTTTATTTTGGGAGAGGCCCGGAGACGGACCATCAATAAAGCGCGTTGATTAGAGTTGTTAAACAGGATCTGCGATGCTTACTGTCTCTTTATACCTAATTTTTTCATTTTTGCTTCCAGCGTAGTGGGGTTCAATCCCAGGATTTTTGCCGCACCTTTTTCGCCACTTACTTTCCAGTTTACTTTTTTCAGTACTTCCAGTATATGCGCTGTTTCTACGTCTTCTAATTTGTCCAGAGAATTGTTTGCATTGCTACCGGTATTTTTTGACATTGGCAGCCAGTCGCCGACAGAGAGGGTATTACCCGGGCTGATGATCATAGCTCTCTCAATCAGGTTTTCCACTTCCCTGATATTACCCGGCCAGTTGTATTGCATCAGCGCATCAATCACTTCAGGCTCAACATGAATAATCTTTTTGCCAATTTTTGCTTCATGTTTATGGCAAAAATGTCTTACCAGGAGTGGGATGTCTTCTTTTCGGTCACGGAGTGGGGGAGAAATGATTGGAAATACATTGAGACGGTAGAATAAATCTTCACGGAATTCTTTTTTGTCTATTGCCTGCTCCAGGTTACGGTTGGTGGCAGCTATTACCCGAACATTTACTTTCATGGTCCGGGG
>JANPGT010000897.1:0-4260 GCA_031424135.1 Chitinophagaceae bacterium | reverse complement strand
GTTACCGGCAGTGTTACAATAAGTCCTACCGGCATGGCCAGCAACAGGGCACCCAGCTGTGCCTCATTAAGGTGCAGGTGCTGCTGTATAGACGGAATCCTGGAAGCCCAGGTTGAATAGCCAAAGCCGGAAATAAAAAAGAAAATACTGGTAGCCAGTCTTAATTGTTCAGGAGATTTATTTTTAAGGATCGCCGCATCCATAGTACAGAAGGTGAAATATTTGTGTGCCTGCCTGTGACAAAACTAACAAAGTCTACTTGTTCTTCCGGTTTTGTAACAACGCAATCACTTTTTTTAATTTTTCAGGATTGTTCATATAACGCTCCAGGTCAAACAGCTCTACCTTCCTGAATTCTATGGGGTGGCTTTCGCTTTGCAATGAAATATACCCGCCTCCAATGAGATCGCCGTCTTTATAACCGGCTTTCTTCACCCATTTATCGCGGCCATCATACTGCGGCTTTTCGTATACCAGTACGGTATCCGTGCCGGCAAGATGTTTAATCACAGAATCTCCCAATACCAGCGCTTCTATGTGCACCCACTGGTCTCCGTGGTAAGTTTTGGAGCTGGAAGTAACGCAGTGCTGGGTATACAATGCATGATTAAGTACCACATTGGCTCCCGGCGTACACAGGTTAGCGGTAGATCTTTCATCTTTGCCATTGCCGCCCAGGTATTGTTCTTCCAGCGATATGGGAAAATCCTGGTCAAGGGCCATGGTAGCCGGATCCTGGCAATGCAGCATGGCGCCGCTGTTGCGCAGGGCCCATCCAGGTCCATTCTTCACCTGTTCGCCCATAAACCGGTATTCTACTACCAGCAGGTAAGCGGTGAACTTCTTATTATAAAATATATGTCCGTACTGTTCTTTAAACTCATCGTACTGATCATAGCTCACTTTCATAGCGCCGTCTGCCACCCGGAAAGTATTGCCGTAATTTTCATTAAGGGGGTGGTCTTTTATTTTTATTACCCAGTTGTCCAGGTCTTTACCATTAAAAAGGGGCGTAGCAGCAGGTAGCTTCCGTTGTACAGAACAGCTGACCAACAGCACCATGCCTGCAAGAAAAAACGTTGATTTCATACAATTTTTTTAAGCTATACAAACATATCGTATTTAAAAGACTTGGCCACCACATTTGCAGCACCCCTTCATTTACTTCAGTAAACACCATTCATAGATGGGGAGCAGGCGTTCGCCGGTTCATTTGGGGCATTCGTCTCTTATGGGATGCCATTTTGCAGGCAATGGTTAGATTTGCCGTTTTATAAGAAACTATGCGCAGTAACAGGAAAGGAATGGGGCTTTTAACAGCGGGTATTTTTGTGATGATGACACTGCATTCACAAAAAATAATACCCATAGAAATTATAACTGATTCTCTACAAAACAGTTCCGTGAGCAGCGACCTGCTGCAGTACGGTGTTCACAAACAATTACCCCCGGGCTACGAGAAAGAAGCCCTGGAAGCGCTTTCGCATTTTCCGGAACTCAAAAAAGTACACATTCGTTTCAGGATAAAAAAATCATTTGCCACGCTGAAAACAAGGCCTTCCTTTTTATCGGTGTTTTTGCCAAAAGGCCACCGGTCATACATCATCACTATCAGTAATAAAACCACGGCCCCGCTGATGCCGCTGATGTTCATGCACCTGAACGCATCGGCACGCACCGGTGTGATTGGGCACGAATTAAGTCATGTACTGGACTTCTCTGCAAAAAACGCCTGGCAGTGTTTTAAAGTAGCCGTGGGACATCTCTCACCCCGCTATCTTGATCGTTTTGAATATAATACAGACATGATTTGCATACAGCATGGGTTGGGCAAAGACCTGGAAGCCTGGAGCAGCTATATCCGGAAAACCATGCACACGGTATTCTGGCGGGGCGCCGACTATGTATACAAAGGAGATACAAAATATGAACGGTATATGAACCCCTCCACCATTGAAAAAACACTGTCGCAGCACAAGGACAGGAATGCTGCCGGGGGGAAATAGACTGTTGCAGCATCAGTATTCAAACCGCTCTACGGCTTCATCATTGGAAACAATACGGCAAAACTGATCGTGCTTTTCTGCATTCCCCCTTACCTCCCAGGTAATACTGATATGCTGGCCTTCTTTGACCTGCGCCGTCCGTTTAAAATGTAACTGGTGCTGCTGCATGATAATTTCAAACAGGGCTGCATCATTGCCTGTATAACTTCGTTTAATTAAATAGATGCGGGTATGACTGAAAGCATCTATTTTATTTTCTGCATAAGGCAGAATGGCCAGCACAAAAATAATGAGTACGCTGGCTGCTGCCGAGGCAAAATAATATCCCGCGCCAATACCCATTCCAATAGCCGCTACCGCCCATATAGTGGCAGCGGTAGTAATACCACTCACCCGGTTTTCTCCTCCCCTGAATATTACACCCGCACCCAGGAAACCAATACCCGTAACAATATTAGACGCTATGCGGTCTGCATTGCCGGGACTGCCAATTTCTTTTGACATAATAGTAAAAAAACAAGCCCCCATCGAAATCATTATCATGGTACGGAAGCCGGCCGACTTTCCATGGTATTCCCTTTCCATTCCAACAATACCTCCCCATAAGGCGGCCAGCAAAAAACGGATGAGCATTTCAATTTCCATAGTTGTTCTATTTATTTGAGCAAACAATACTACCAGTCCTGCGCGGCAATCATCAACCTTAAAACATGTCTTTCTGAAGTACCGGTCCCAGGTGAAAAGGTAAGTAATAACCATCAGTTTTTACCGGCATGCAATACCCAACCTGCCGTTTGAAAAACAGGACAGTATTTTCTGCAGATTTATTTTAGGTTGAAAAAAATGTAAAAACAGGTAACAGGTAACACTTAATCTGCTTAACGAAGAATTACGATGGTTAATCGAAAAAACTTGACGACCGGTTTTTTGCAAATCATTCATTTTCAGCATCCAATTAAATAATTTATTATGTAAAAACCGACGGATAATCTAATGATGGTTGTACCAGAGCTGTATTGATACTAATATTGATGCAGGAAATACGGTATCACAGATAAGTATTTTCTGCTTAAACCCGGTCCAATGAAAACAGTAAACCTTATCAAAACCTTTTGCCTCATTATAGTGATGGGCATAACAGCATTTACCGCTGCAGCCCAAACCTGCACACTGAACATGGCCGTATCTACTACTGAGTCAAGGTGTAAAGCAACCGGAAGTATCACTGCTATTGTTACCAATGGTACAGGTAACTATAATTATACTGTTACCGGCAGTAGTTTTACTACAAATACTTCTTCTAATATTATTGGTGGCCTGCAGGCGGGCGTATACACTGTAAAAGTAAAAGATATTAATTCGGGCTGCACCGTTCAGCAAACCGGTGTAACTGTAGGCGGCAACTACCAGGACCCCCGCTTTACGCTGAATGCTAAAGACGTTTCCTGTTTTAACGCCACCGACGGCAGCATCACCGTGGGCAGTCTTCAGTATGGAAGAGGGCCGTTTACATTTACCCTTATTGCGCCTTCTGCTTCAGGAACAGGCACTTTCAACAGTACAGGAAATTTTACCAACCTGGTGCCGGGCGATTACTATATTCAACTGAGTGATTCCTGCGGTGGCTTACAAACAAGAGTAATTACCGTAGGCAATTTTATATGGAATTTTTCTATCGGCGCCCTCACAAAACCTACCTGTGACAGTTTCCAGGTAACGCTTTCAGCAAGTGATAACAAGGGCAATACCAATAACGGAAATCCTTTATTTACTGGTTTCATGTACGGGCTTACAGTAAGCCCTGGCGATACCACCTGGTCTACTGTTAAAACCTTCCGGGCTTTTAAAGGCAATAAAAGAAGTGGCACCGCAATAGTAATAGATGCCTGTGGAAACAGGAAATACCTGAACATTGCTGACATTACGGTACCAAAAGCAAACGCTGCTGTTACCATCAGCAACCAGGTGTGCAGTGGTTTTACCGCCGCCATCACCGGTCAGCAAAACCTTACCAACCCGGAATATTGCCTGTATACCAGCAGCAATACACTTATCAGCTGTAATACTACCGGCACATTTACTTCCATACCCTATGGCGCCTATTACATTGCTGTAAAGGATATTTGCTACGATACTATTTTCAACCGTGCTTTCACGGTTACCCAGGCCGTTCCCGCTGCAGGCGCCACGGTTTCCATCAGCAACAGGATCTGCAGCGGTTTTACGGCCACTGCACCGGCCGTAACAAACATGA
>JANPGT010000896.1:0-3441 GCA_031424135.1 Chitinophagaceae bacterium | reverse complement strand
ACATTCTTCCGCTGCTTTTATCACAAAATCATAATCACCCACACTAACACCGCCTGTTAGCAGTACCATGTCATTTTCTGCCAATGCTCCCTCCAGCACCTGTTGCACTATCGCAGGTTCATCGGTGGCACTGTACACCTTAATATTGCTAATCTGCCTTTGCAGCAAAGCCGCTTTCAGCGCCGCTGAATTTGATTCGTATACTTCACCAAATTTTAATTCATTTCCGGGTGTCACCAACTCATCGCCGGTAACAATAATACCCACCGCCGGACGTGCGTAGACCTGCACATGACTGATGCCCATGCCCGCTAAAAAACCAATGGCACCGGCAGATAAAATACTATTTTCTTCCAGGGCCAGTTCACCTGCTTTAATAGCTGACCCCATTGCCCGCACATTACCACCCGCTTTCAATGCATCATCCTCTATCAGCAATTGCCGGTTTGCCGCAATTACTTTTTCCTGCATTACCACGGTATCTGCGCCGGCTGGCAGTGGCGCACCTGTAAAAATACGCGCAGCTGCTCCTGTTTGTAATGTAAACCCATTTTTACTCCCCGCCTGCATCTCTCCACTTATGAACAAATGCTTTCCCGGTTGCCAGTCAGCGTAAGCAAATGCATAGCCATCCATGGAAGACTGTGTAAACGCGGGCACATCCACCGGGCTAAACACGGCTTTGGCCAGGCGCAATTGCAGGGCTTCCTGCAACAGCAATTGCACAATGGTGGCAGGAAGCAGGTTTGCCTGTATTATTTCTTTTGCTGCTGCTACTGAAATCATGATTCAACACTCGTTTATCCGCCAATGGTTATCATGGGCCTGTTATGAATAGCGGCTGCTTCAATGGTCTGTAGTGCCGTGGTAAACTGTCCGCCCAGTTCTTTTTCTTTGGCTTTTATATTGCCAAGAATAAGTGGCAATATGGTTTCGCCGTTTCTCAGCGGTGTCAGCAAATCTGTTTCGTAGCTGGAGAAGAGGCAGTTCTTAAGCTTGCCATCAGCAGTCAGACGCATGCGGTTACAGCTGCCGCAAAAAGGTTCGGTCATGGTGCTGATTACCGCAAAAGTACCGGCATGCCCGGGTACCGTAAACCCTTTTGCTGTATCATGCGGTTTGCCCTCCAGTGAAATAAAAGGATATTTCTTACCGATGGTTTCCAGTATGTCGTGCAATGAAATCACCTTATTGCTGGTCCAGCGGTTACCTGTAAACGGCATAAATTCAATAAACCGCACATGCACGGGGCTGTGTTTTGTCCATTCAACAAAATCATTGATTTCATTTTCATTCAGGTCCTTCATCACTACCATATTTACCTTCACATGCAGGCCCAGCTGCAGCATCAGGTCAATATTATTTTTAACCTGCTTAAAAATAGCACGGCGGGTAATAAGCGTAAATTTTTCTTCCTGTAAAGTATCCAGGCTGATATTGATAGAACGGATGCCCGATGCTTTCAGCACATCAGTAAATTCGTGCAGCCTTGCACCGTTGGTGGTGATGGTAAGCTCCACCGGCAATGCAGCCAGTTTTTGTATGATGACGGCCGCATCTTTTCTTACCAGCGGCTCTCCGCCGGTAAGCCGGATTTTTTTTACGCCCTGTTCCACAAAAATTTTTGCCAGGGTTTCAATTTCCGCAGGTTGCATTAAACTGGCAGCCGGTGCAAAGTCATATTCTTCATCGGGCATACAGTAAAAGCAACGCAGGTTACAGTTGTCTGTCAGCGAAATCCTCAGGTAATCATGCACACGGTTATAGGAATCAATAATCATTTTTCTTTTTTCATTTTCTGCAGCGCCTGGTAGTCTGCCGCGGTATCAATATCAATGCCTCCCAGCGGAAATGCAACGGTAACTATATCTGCCTGGTGAAGCAACAGCAATTTCTTTGCTCCTGCATCCCCTTTCAACTGCAATAAGGCAGGGAACAATGCATTGGTAAACAATACGGGCGTTCCCGTAGTGTTTGCATACTGGCTGGCCACTATTGCCCGCCCTGTTTGCTGCTGTAAAGTTACCAGATTATTGATCAATTCTGTACTTGTATAAGGCTGGTCGCACACCATAAAAATAACCTTTTGCAGGCCAGCATTTTGCAGCAACAGCTGGTTTAACCCGCAACGTATGGAAGATGCCATTCCTTCCTGCCATTGCCCGTTCACAATGACCGCTAATTTTTCATCCTTTATCGCAGGCCGGATGCCTGCTGCACCGGCGCCCAGCACCAAAACCACTTGCTGCGCCACCGATGCCAGGGCAATTGTAATGCTATGATCTAAAAGCGTCTGCTGATGCCAGGGCAGTAATTGTTTGGGTTGTCCTAAGCGGGAAGAAGCGCCTGCTGCCAGGATAACGATACCACACGGGTCTGCTGCATTAACCATGGCCAGGAAATTTATTTTTGGGTAAGGTGCACTTGCTGAATCGCCAACGCGGCGCGATGATGGATGGGCAGGGCATTCTCTTTCAGTGGTACTGCTTTTACCCCTGCAAATACCGCTTTTATTTCTGCTATTATAGACAAAGCAATTTCTTCCGGCGTCTCTGCGCCTATATCAAGTCCCACCGGACTATGAATGGCCCCCAATTGCGCGGCTGAAAATTCAATACCCTTTTCAGCCAGTTCTGTAAGCACCCGCTCCAGCTTTTTCTTTGGTCCCAGCATGCCGGTATATACGAAGTCTCTTTTTGCCAGGGCTTCCAGCAGCGAGCGATCGTAATTATAGTTGTGCGTCATTAATACCACCGCTGTTCTTTCGTCTATGGTAATCTGCTCCAGCACCTGTTCCGGTTTGGCCAGCAACACATTGCAGGATGCCGGAAATCTTTCTTTTTTTGCATAGGCAGGTCTTCCGTCAATAATGGTCATCTTCCATCCCAAAATTTCCGCCATCGCGGCCAGCGGCAAAATATCGTTACCGGCGCCAATAATTATCAGTGAAACAGCAGGCACTAAAAATTCTGTAAACGCAGTAAAGGAATTTTTTTCTGTAACGTAGTTATGAAAAGAAGACTGCTTATCCAGTATGGCTTGCTGTGCACCAGCCTGCAGCACGTCTTTCAGGTAGCGTGTATCGCCCAGCAGTTGGCCGTCTTCCATCAGCAGCAAACAGGTACCGGGCTGTGGATTTTTTTTATCCGCCAGGCAGAACAGGGTTACCAGTGCGGCCTTTTTCCGTTGGCCGGTAATTATTTTTAAAAGACTGATGGGATTATCTGCTTTGCCGGCTTGCAGTGGTTCAATCAGCACCTGTATAATACCATTGCACCCAAGGCCCAGTCCTATTATTGCATCATCTTCATCGCTGGTATCGTAGGTTACCAGCATAGACTGCTGCTGCATAATTACCAGCAGGGCCTTGCGCAATGCATCTCCTTCCAGGCATCCGCCACTGATGGCGCCGGTAAGTGCACCATCTTCTGTAATCAGCAT
>JANPGT010000895.1:0-1906 GCA_031424135.1 Chitinophagaceae bacterium | reverse complement strand
GCACAAAAGACGAAGTGCTGCCGATGCGGTTCACCAAACCCACCCATATTATTCCCAAAGCCGGTCATTTGATGGTGATGAACAGGGCGGGGGAGATTAATGCCATTTTGCGGAAAATACTGGTAAGGCAAAATTAAAAAGTCAAAATTAAAAATAGTTGCGGCAACATAAAGAGTACAGCTTAATCCCACTGCATCATAGCGTCATATGGATGCTTTTGGGGTTGTTGTTGACTTTTGACTTTTAACTTTTTAATTTTAACCTGTGTTGATAAATCTCAACGTTTTCTTCCTTTTCATGCTTTACATTTGCCCCCCGTTTTAACACAGCAACAATTATGGAAGTAAAATACATTCAGAAAATTGGAGAGAAGTTAGGCATTACCATTAAACAGGTAATAAGCGTACACGACTTGCAGGCAGAAGGCGCCACCATTCCCTTTATGGCGCGTTACCGTAAAGAAGCTACCGGTAATCTTGATGAGGTAGTAATTGGTAATGTAGTGGAAGAAATTAAGAATTTTACAGAGCTGGAAAAGCGCAAAGAAACCGTTATTAAAACTATTGAAGGCCTGGGCAAACTAACGCCTGAATTAAAGCAGCGCATTGAAGACTGCTACGATGGTACGGCGCTGGAGGACATCTACCTGCCCTATAAACCCAAACGTAAAACAAAAGCCACCCAGGCCATAGAAAAAGGACTGGAACCGCTGGCCAGTTTAATATTTAAGCAGGGTGCTGAAAACCCGGAGACCGCTGCCGCCGCCTATGTAAACGAAAATGTAAAAGATACCAAAGAGGCATTGCAGGGTGCAAGGGATATTATAGCAGAATGGATCAGTGAGCATGAGCAGGCCAGGAATAAAGTAAGACAATTGTTTACAGAAGGCGCTGTGCTCTATTCAAAAGTATTGAGCAGTAAAAAGGAAGATGAAGCCGCACAGAAATACCGCGATTATTTTGAGTTCAGCGAGCCACTGTCGCAAAGCCCTTCGCACCGTACACTGGCCATCCGCCGTGGCGAGAAAGAAGGATTTCTGATCATGGATATCAATATTGACCGCCCAGGCGCTGTTGATGAACTGGACAGAATTTTTATCACTGCGTCCAATCCCAATGGCGCCGAGGTAAAAAAAGCCATAGAAGACAGCTACGACCGCTTGCTGAAATCTTCCATAGAAAACGAATTTCGCCTGCTGGGAAAAAACAAGGCAGACGAAGAAGCTATCCAGGTATTTACAGAGAACCTGCGCCAGCTTTTATTGGCTTCTCCGTTAGGGTCAAAAAGAATCCTGGCACTGGACCCTGGTTTCCGTACTGGCTGTAAACTGGTTTGCCTGGATGCACAGGGTAACCTGCTGCATAACACTACTATTTTTACTTTGTCTGAACACCAGACCCAGGAAGCCATTTCCGAATTAAAATACCTGGTGAACAAATATGATATTGAAGCCATCGGTATTGGCAACGGTACCGCCGGCCGCGAAACAGAACAACTGGTACGCGGTATTGATTTTGGAAAACATGTAAGCGTGTTCCAGGTAAATGAGAGCGGCGCCTCCATTTATTCTGCTTCTGAAGTGGCCAGGGAAGAATTCCCTGATCACGATGTTACGGTGCGCGGTGCTATCAGCATTGGCCGCCGCCTGCTGGATCCTCTGAGCGAACTGGTAAAGATTGATGCCAAATCAATTGGCGTAGGGCAGTACCAGCACGATGTAAACCAAACCAAATTAAAAGATGGGTTGGACAGGGTGGTAGAAAGCGCAGTGAACTATGTGGGTGTAGATGTAAATACCGCGTCCAAGCATTTGCTGGTATATGTATCTGGCCTCAGCGCTACGCTGGCAAAAAATATTGTAGAGTACAGGGCAAAAAACGGTCCTTTTAAAAGCCGCGCAGAACTG
>JANPGT010000894.1:0-10872 GCA_031424135.1 Chitinophagaceae bacterium | reverse complement strand
GCTTTATGGATGCTTACCAGCAGCGGTGAAAGCGCTTACCTGGCCGCCCATACCGGCATGGCATTGGGCTTTGCACAGTTCATTAACCCCATTGGGGGTGCTGAAGCCGTGGCGCTTTACCGGCAAAGGTTTACCCCATCCGCCCTGCTGAAAGAGCCGATGGCCAATGTGGGCGTATTTATATTTTGTTCAGAAAGTGAAGAAATAGTGGCGCGGACGCAGGCGGTTATGGATTACCGTTTCCTGGGTTTTGAAAAAGGAAGGTTTGATGAAATGCCGGATTATGAAACCGCCCGCAAGTATGAATATTCGCCTGTAGAATGGCAGCGCGTATTGTTCAACCGCCAGCGCACCATTATGGGCACACCCGACATTGTAAAAGAAAAAATAAACGCACTCACCAAAGAACTGGATGTAACAGAACTAATGGCCTCCACCTTTGCAGAAAGCAAGGAAGACAGGTTTAAAAGTTATGAGTTGCTGGCGCAACTGGTTGGAATAGGATAGAACGCAAATTTTTATGATTGTCAGGATTTCTGATGATTAATTAAAATTGTCCATTTCAGCACTTTGCTAGAAAGATGACATCATAACGCATCATAAAAATCATAATAATCTGCGTTCCATCATTCCACCAAAAAGGGCCGGCACTTATTTCAAGTGCGCGGCCCAGGGATTAGGAGTCCTCAAACTGTACGAAAAAGACTTACCTTCTGAAATTGGTGAGAAACAATTGTTGATTTATTGTACGATGATCATTTGTTTTGCCAACTGGTTAGTGCCATCTGTTACACTAACTATATAAGAACCGCTTTTTACCGAACCATTCAATGTTACCAACTGGCGGCCACTTGTGTTCTGCAGTGTTTGCTCTGCTATTTTTCTGCCATTCATATCAAACAGCATCGCTTTTGTATGCCCTGATGTAACACCCTGTTCTAGATACAACTGTTTGTTGGCTACCAGTGTGGGATAGATTTTTATGCCTGCTGCAGCCGTAGTTTGTACAAACAGCGTATTAGAGTACGTAACTGTTCCATCAATATCTACCATAGCAAGCCTGTAATAATTATTGCCCGCAGCCTGCTGGTCTGTATAGGTATAGTTTTGCACCTGGCTGGTAGTGCTGTGCTGCGCTGCAACAGTCTGCAGGTTTTTAAAACTGTTACCATCTGCACTGCGCTGTATGGTGAAATGGTCAAAATTGATGGCTTCAGCAATTGTCCAGTTCAGTTTCACTTTCTCCGGTGCTGTTACCAGGGCTGCAAAGCTGGTAAGTTTTACAGGCAGTAAAGACAAAGGACTCATACTTACACTTATGCGTGCAAAACCACCATTCTGGTAATATTCCAGCACCATATTGGTGGCGCCGCTGAGGGTGGCAGTATAAGAAGTAACACCGTAAGACTGATCGTTCCATTTATTGATTACCCAGGTAGCACCGCCATCGAGGCTGAAGCGGTAACCATCATCTCCACCAATGGTAAACATATAAGTACCGGCAGGAAAGTTTTTAGCAAGGCGGTAGCGTGCACTAAAGTTCTGCGTTTGTATAGAACAGTTACTGGTACTCAACGTTACAGCCGAACTGCCACCACCGAAATTTTCGTCAAAATTGATATTAGACGCGGTACCCTTATTAATATAGCCTTTGTAAGCTTCAAAGTTTTTTCCCTGGTACATATAACCAATCCAGGTATTGTTGGCACCGTATTGTGAAGGGTCTCCATCACCGGTACAGTTCACCACGGTGCTGAAAGAAACGCGGTTATCACCGCCATTTTCATAGTACTCCAGCACCATATTGTAAGAACCGCTCAAATTAACTGTGTAAGCAGTGGTAGTATAACCATGATCTCCCCAGTTGTTAATGGCCCAGGTAGCCCCGCCATCCAGGCTTAAACGGTAGCCGTCGTCTCCACCAACGGTTATGGTATAATTGGCTGCAGTAAAGTTTTTAGTGAGCCTGTAACGTACACTGAAATCTTCTGTATACACAGGGCAGCCATTAGTGGCAAAATTAACCTGGGCGCCACCAAAGCTTTCGTCAAACGCAGCACTGCTGTTGCCTTCGGTGATATATCCTTTATAGGTGGTAAAATTTTTTCCCTGGTAGATATAACCAATCCATGTATTGCCGGTACCATAGGTATTGGGATTGCCCTGTGGTGTACAGCTCTGTGCGTTACCGTTATTGTTCACCAGCAGTAATACTGCTGTCAGGGCCTGGAAGAATCTCTTGTAAATAGTTTTCATAAAGTACGGGTTTCTGCTAGGCCCAGTATTTCAATACTAAGACCAAAAACTTACAATACTGACAACCATTACTTTAAGTAAATTAAAAATGCCCTGTCCTTCCCTTTCAGGGATAGAAAAACCGTTTTGGGAAACGGCTAAGTGCTTATTGCAGAATGCATAGTGGTTTACCCGGAGAAGGCTGTGGTGTTAATGCAGCACGGCTGGTAAGAAGCATCAGAAACTGCATTCAACACCCGGTATATGTATGAAGAGAAAATGAAGGAAAAACGGCAAGCAAAAAAGCAGCCGCCACCGGGATGATTATTGTTAAGTATTATCTTAACCCATCCTGGCAATCATAATAATCCCTGCCAGAATGAATGCTTTCGGGCTGGTACGTTCCATCAAGACTGGCCCCACTCAAATGGTTCTCTTGCCCGTGTCTTTATGTGCTTTGCAAAGCTTTTTTGTCATTTGTGTAGTAGCGCCTTTGCATAGGGTACATTGGCCGGGTTCATTACCGGCAGTTTTTACACAACGCTGGCAGTAATAAGTACCCAATTGTATTTTAGCTGTCTTATCGCCTGCGCAGTTGCCGCCTTCTTTGGTTATTTTATAACAGGCCGGGCAAGCCCATGCAGCATTGCCCTGTTTTCTTTGGGAAGCTTTTGCCGAATCATTACCTGCAGCAGGTGTTTGCTGAGAAAAGCCTTTTACACCTGCACACAATAACAACAAAAGCAATAAACAGCTATTTTTCATCAGCGCTTGTTTTCTCAAAGATAAATAATACCACCACTGCACACCGGCCTTTTAACAAATTGCTTGCAGACGGGTTTATTTATATTTACAAAAATAATTCCTGATGCTGCAATGCCTTCCCCATCATTTTAATAAGCCATGGGCCTGCCTGTTGCTGTTTTGTTTTACCTGCGCCTGTGTAAGCAACCCTTATAAAAGCACCAATAAAATATACCGCCAGCAGGCGAAAACGCTCACCAAACAATTGCGCGGGCTTCCTGCTATGGATTCTGCACAACCCGCGGCTTATACCGTAGGCACTACCAATTTTGGTTTGCGCAAACCCAATTTTGTTATCATCCATCATACCGCGCAAAACAGCTGCGAACAAACATTGAAAACATTTACCACGCCCCAGACACAGGTAAGTGCACACTATGTAATCTGTAAAGACGGTACTATTCATCATATGCTGAACGATTACCTGCGCGCATGGCATGGCGGCACCGCCAGGTGGGGCAGCAGTACGGACATTAACAGCAACAGCATCGGCATAGAAATAGACAACAACGGTTTTGAAGCTTTTACAGATGAACAAATCAGCAGCCTGCTGCATTTGCTGGGCAGTTTAAAAAAACAATACAGCATCCCCAGCAGCAATTTCATTGGCCATGCAGACATCGCCCCCGGCAGAAAAGTAGATCCCAACCGGCATTTTCCCTGGCAGCAACTGGCCGTAAACGGATTTGGCTATTGGTACGATACTACTGCTACCATAGTGCCCGATCATTTCAATGCCATGCAGGCCCTGCGCATTGTTGGTTATAATATACAGGACAGTGCTGCAGCTGTATATGCTTTTAAACTGCATTTTGTGCAATCAGACTCTTCTTATGCTGTTACAGATGCTGATAAAAAAATAATTGCAGATTTGTTGAAGAAATATCAATAACGCGTTGTATTAGCGCATATTGGCTAAATTCGCAGCGTAAGAACTGGATGGCCATTTATTTGCGTGAAGACATTGGGCAGGGGCAGCAGCATAACAGGTAACTGAAGATCCGGAAACAGCTTTTTACCACTGCATTTTCTGCGTTGCCGCATGGCAACTGCAGTATTGCCAACCAATTGTCCGCCATTTGCGGCATTGTTTGTATTAAACCAATCTAATGACAGCAGAACACCAACGCCTTGCGGTTAACGCTACCCGGGATATACCACTTGTACAATGGGGACCCTACCTCAGCGAACGCCAGTGGGGCACCGTACGGGAAGACTACAGTTCAAACGGAGATGCCTGGCATTATTTCCCTTTTGACCATGCCCATAGCCGCGTTTACCGCTGGGGAGAAGACGGCCTGGCCGGTATCTCAGATTATTTTCAGAACCTCTGCTTTGCCATCGCCCTCTGGAACGGTAAAGACCCCATATTAAAAGAACGCCTTTTTGGACTGGGCAACAGCCAGGGCAACCACGGGGAAGATGTAAAGGAATTGTATTACTACCTCGACAATATCCCCACCCATTCTTATATGGAGTTTTTGTACAAGTACCCGCAGCAGGCATTCCCCTACGATAAATTAAAAGATGAAAACCGCAAACGCAGCCGCCAGGAACCCGAATACGAAATACTGGATACCGGTGTCTTTGACAACAACCAGTACTTTGATGTAATGGTCACCTATGCCAAACAGGGCGTTCAGGATATCTTTATTAAAATAGATATTACCAACCGCTATACCAAGGCCGCCGAAATAACGGTATTGCCTACACTATGGTTTTATAACCGCTGGAACTACGGCGGGCTTGATAAAAAACCATTGCTCACTTCCACCGGCAAAACATCTGTAAGGGCCGAACATGAAAGACTGGACAATTACTTTTTCTACTTTCAGCCGCCTACCGACCGGTTCTTTACCGAGAATGAAACCAATACCCAGAAAATAACCAATATTCCCAATGAAAGTATTTTTGTAAAAGATGCTATTCACGATGCTGTTATTACCGGCGAAAACGCCGCGGCACTGCGCACCAAAAAAAGCGGAACTAAATTTTCCGCCGTCTATAAAATGAAAGTGGCTGCAGGCGATACCAAAACCGTTTATTGCCGGCTCAGCAACAAAGACATGGACAATGCCTTTGTAAGCGGCTTTGAAAAAATATTTAAAACCCGTAAAGAAGAAGCCAACGATTATTACGCCGCCATCTTACCCAAAGGTGTAAGTGCAGATATGGCCAATATTCAGCGCCAGGCTTTGGCGGGTTTACTCTGGAGCAAGCAATATTATCATTTTGATGTAGAACGCTGGCTGGCTACCGATGATGGCATTACCCCTGTGAGCGTGGGCAAAATGACCGGCCGCAACAACGACTGGAAACACCTGAAAAACCAGGACATTATTTCTATGCCCGACAAATGGGAATACCCCTGGTACGCCGCCTGGGACCTGGCATTTCAATGTATTTCTATGGCAGTGGCCGACCCCACTTTTGCCAAACACCAGATGCTGCTGATGATGCGCGAGTGGTACATGAAACCCGATGGACAGCTACCCGCCTATGAATGGAATTTCAGCGATGTAAACCCACCGGTGCAGGCCTGGGCAGCCATGCAGATTTACAATATTGAAAAGAAACAGAAAGGCGGGGTAGGAGATATTAATTTTCTGAAAAGAGTATTTCAGAAACTGCTGATCAATTTTACATGGTGGATAAACCGGAAAGACGTAAACGGCAACAATATTTTTGAAGGTGGATTTCTTGGCCTGGATAATATCGGCGTCTTCAACCGCAGCTTTCATTTCTCCGGAGAGATGCAGCTGGAACAGGCCGATGGTACCAGCTGGATGGGCACCTATGCACTTGACATGATGGACATTGCCCTTGAAATTGCCATGCACGATGAAGCTTTTGAAGATACCGCTACCAAATTTTTTGAACACTTTGTATTGGTAGCAGAAGCCTTAAACGAACACGGCCTCTGGAATGAAGAAGACAAATTCTTTTACGATGTATTGTGCGTAGCCGGTGCCGATCCGCTGCCGCTGCGCATTCAATCTATCGTGGGACTTACTTCGCTCTATGCAGTTTCCACCATCAGCAAAAAAGTGCTGGACAAACTGCAGGATTTTAAAAAACGGATTACCTGGTTTGAACAGTACCGCAAACGCAATAAGAAATTCTGGCCCAATGAAGAACGTGGTGGCGACCAGGAATTGCTGCTGTCGCTGGTGCCCAAAGAAAGGCTGGAAGCCCTGCTGGTGCGCATACTGGATGAAAATGGCTTCCTGTCAGAAGGTGGTATCAGAGCGCTTTCCAAATACCATGAATCACATCCATATTCAGTAACGGTAGATGGCATTATCTACAGCATCCAGTACGACCCCGGCGATTCTACTTCCGACATGTTTGGCGGCAACAGCAACTGGCGCGGCCCTGTGTGGATACCCATCAATTTTATCATTATACAATCTATAAGAAAGTACGGAGAATTTTATGGAGACAATCTGTTGGTAGAATACCCTACCGGCTCGGGTATCAAAATGAACCTGGATGCAGTGGCCGATGAACTTACGCAGCGTGTTATCAGCCTGTTTGAAAAAGATGCAGAAGGTAAACGAAGGCTGTATGGAGAATACAATTGGTTTTACCAGCAACCCGGTAATGAACACCTTGTATTGTTTTACGAATATTTTCACGGAGACAGTGGCAAGGGACTGGGTGCCAATCACCAAACCGGCTGGACAGCGCTGGTAGCGGAACTGATCAGCGAGCTGGGAAATAAAAAGAATGCAACAGCAGAAGCCTTAAATAAGGGAATGATTGAGGTAGCACCTGCCGTGGCAAAATAACCTGGTATCAGCCCTGCAGTTCTTCGCAATAATAACCGGCCTGTTGCAGTCGGCTGGCAATAATATCCGGCGGGGTACTGGCGCATTCTACACGCAGCACCCTGTCAATATCCTGCAGGTCTATATTCCATTTTATAATACCCTGTATGTTCTCCAGGTGTGGTTTTAATGCATCTACCCGCTTCCTGCTGCGGACATTGGTTTTAAAAACAAGAATTTGCATATAAGAAGGTTTTGATTAGGATTACCGTCTGACCTCCCCGTCTGACGGACCAATAGTGTTATCTGAAGCCGTTCAATTTTCGGTCAGGCGGGACGTCAGACCGTGTTCCTTTGCAGCCCTGCTACCATCTTTCACGCCCGCATGAATGAGGAAGTCGGGCAGGCAAAGACGCAAAGAAAGAAAAGAAGCAAATCCTCTACCATCCTGTTTCACTTTGCTCCTTTGCCATCTTTGCGTGTATACTTTGCTGTCTTTGCGTGAAAATTTTATTCAGCGGCGTTTGCCTGGTCGGTGCCGGGTCTTCTCCACTTTGCGCAACGGCTGCTCCAGTCCTGCTTAAATTTCTCCCGTTCTTCCGGTGTCATTTTATCCCATTTTTCTTTCATTCCCTGTTTCCAGCGCTCACGTCCACCACGCCAGCCGCCATGAAATCCGCCGAACAATATTTTACTGAGCAACAGTATACCCAGTGCCTGTCCAAAGCTGATGGTGCTTACATGTATCACTGCCGGTAATATAGCGTTCCATAAACTCATTACTATAAACCCAAACAGCAGGATGGCTGCGGTAGCAATCACCAGTATTTTTACTACTTTTTTTACAATCCAGGGTCCACTTTTCATACATTTAATTTTATTATTTTAATAATTTAGTAATTCATCTTTTAATACACTCAGCCTGTCTCGCAGGTGCAGCACTGCGTACCGTTTTCTCGACAAAAGGGTATTCACCGTCAACCCGGTTTTCTCCGCTATTTCCTTAAAAGGGATGCCTTCCATTTCGTTCATTACAAATACATCCCTTTGTTCAGCAGGTAATTCATTCAGTGCATTGTCAAGCGCCTCCCAGAAAAGATTGCGCAGGTAGGCGGTTTCGGGATTGTCAGTATTATCAAAGAAAATTTCCGTCCAGTCAAAAGCAATATCGTCTGCTGCTGCTCCGTATACCGTCTCCAGCGATTCCGGCTTTTTTTTCCGTTGCTTATCGGTGATTTTGTTGCGCGCCACTGTAAACAGCCAGGCGGTTACCTGTTCTATGGGTTGGGGGTTGCCGATAAATTGGTAGAAAACATCCTGCAGAATGTCTTCGGCATCTGCCTCATTGTTTACCCGCTTGCGTATAAAACCCAGCAGGCGCCTGCTGTAGTTATTAATGACGCTGGTGATATTGCCTTTCTGTTCGGTTGTCATGTCTGCCGGTATCGTCAGTAGCTCCTCCATGTATAAAGAGGTAGACGGGTGGCAAGGTATTATATTTTAGCGCGGTGGCAGATTTCCTTACATTATCGGCCAAACACCCGCCGTGACCGGCGAAAGGATAGAACGCAGATTTTCATGATTTTTTTGATTAGTCATGATGAGCTTAAACCTTTGGCCGATTGCCCTCATCAATCACAGCAGAGTCAACTGTTGAAACGCAGATGGTCAGGATATTTATGATTTAAATGATTGATACTTATCCTACCCCATCCTCAAAATCATAATAATCTGCGTTCCATTAGCCCGGAACGGGCACCCTCCGCCCTACTTTCCCTTAGCTCCGCAGGCATTTCTGGTAACTGCCGGGCGTAATGCCCTCTATTTTACGGAAAGTGCGTACAAAATAATTCACGTCTGTAAAACCGCATTGCAGGGCAGTTTGGGTGATGCTCTGACCGCTGCTGGCCAGCAATTGCTTGGCCAGTTTAATACGTTCATTATTGATGTATTCCAGCGGGGTAACACCAAACTGCTCTTTAAACAATTTAAAAAAAGCATTGCGGCTGAGGTAGGCTTTGCGGCAAAGCGTATTTACCAGTATTTTCTCGGTAATATTTTCATGAATATAATGCAGCATGTACTGTAAGCGGGTATGATTACTGTTGTGCCCCGCTTCCACGCTTACCTGCTGCAGGTGCTGGCTCTGCACCAGGCGTATCAGCAGTTCTTTCAGGTTCAGATCGGCATAAATATTCTTGCTGCGGTCGGTACTGCTGCAGACCCGCATCAGCTTATTGATAAGTGCGGTAACTTCTGTATCGTTATCAAAATGGTACTGATTAAACTGCAGTTTCCATTCATGCTGTACACTTACATCACTATTGTAAAATTCGTTCAGGTAATCTACTGTTTCATTGATATAGGCGGCGTCCACGGCCAGCGCAATACATTGAGAAGGATTCTCCGGCTCTGCCTCGGGGAAATCTATTACCATGGTTTCATGGGCAGGGACGATGACGGTTTCTCCCGGTAAATAATCAAACCCTGGCTTGTCAAAAAGGTGCATGATTTTTTTACCCCGCACCATGCTGGTAATCACAAAATCGCTGAAAGTAAGGGGCACCCGCCAGGCCTGCTTGTAAGATTCAAAAATATTCAGCTCGCAATTCTGCAGGTTGAAGATACGCCTGTTCTCTACCAGCGTCTGCAGGTATTTGGGATGGGTGAGATCTATCCGCTGTAATGTTTGTTTGGCAGGCAATAGACTGTTTTTTGCAATAGTAAGGTACAAATTAACCCGGGTTGGTAAAACAGAGAGGTACAATTGTGCTAAACTAAAATACTATCGTCACCAGCTTTTACCCGGAATAATTAAAAATTACAGTATTATTTAACGATTTTAAATCCTTGCATATGAGTACAGCAACAGCCAAAGCGCCGTCTGATGTGGCGGCCCGTCCCAAATTTAAAGATCGCTACGATCACTATATAGGTGGTGAATGGGTAGCACCTTCAGGCGGAGAATACTTCGATAATATTTCACCCATTGATGGCAAAGTATTTACACAGGCAGCCCGGGGCAATGCAAAAGACATTGAAAAGGCCGTTGAAGCCGCCCACAAAGCATTTGCTACCTGGGGTAAAAGTGCCGCCAGCTACCGCAGCAATATCTTACTAAGAATTGCGCAGCGCATAGAAGACAACCTGGAGTACCTGGCCATTGTAGAAACCATTGACAATGGTAAAGCTATCCGCGAAACAAGAGCCGCCGATTTACCATTGGTGATTGATCATTTCCGGTATTTTGCCGGTGTTATCCGCAGCGAAGAAGGTTCTATCAGTGAACATGATGAAACTACCGTAAGCATCAATCTGCACGAGCCCATTGGTGTGGTTGGGCAAATCATTCCCTGGAATTTTCCCTTGCTGATGGCTACCTGGAAAATGGCCCCCGCACTGGCCGCCGGTTGTTGCGTAGTATTGAAGCCAGCCGAACAAACGCCTACCAGCATTATGTGTCTCATGGAATTAATTGGCGATTTACTACCCGCCGGCGTGCTCAATGTGGTTTCTGGTTTTGGTCCGGAAGCAGGTAAACCACTCGCTACCTCCCCCCGTATTAACAAGGTTGCCTTCACTGGCGAAACCACTACCGGCCGCCTGATTATGCAGTATGCTGCCGAAAACCTGATTCCGGTAACCATGGAACTGGGTGGTAAAAGCCCCAATATTTTCTTTAGTTCTGTAGCCGATGCCGATGATGAATTCTTTGACAAAGCAGTGGAAGGCGCGGTAATGTTTGCACTCAACCAGGGAGAAGTTTGTACCTGTCCCAGCCGAATATTAGTACAGGAAGATATTTACGATAAATTCATGGAGCGTGTTATCAAACGCACACAGGCCATCAAGCTGGGCAACCCGCTGTCGGCCAGTACCATGATGGGCGCACAGGCCTCAGAAGATCAGTACAATAAAATTTTAAGCTACCTGGATATTGGCAAGCAGGAAGGTGCCCAGGTATTAACCGGCGGCGAAGCATTTCACCAGAACAGCGGACTGGAACATGGCTACTACATAAAGCCCACCATTTTTAAAGGCCATAATAAAATGCGCATTTTCC
>JANPGT010000893.1:0-6118 GCA_031424135.1 Chitinophagaceae bacterium | reverse complement strand
ACAAAGGAGAAATCCCCGATGGTCAGGCTTTCAGGGCTAAGGGTAACACCCGCTTCGCGGTACCATTGCTGCTGTAGGATGTCGTGGTTGCCCATTACCAGCTGTATATCCAGATCGGGGAAATCATCGCGCCATTTCCTGAACCAGTCAAGCTCTTTGTTGGCGCGGCTGTGAAACATATCGCCCACTACTATTAGGCTGCGTGGCTGGAAGAATTGTAACTGGCTGACCAGCCGCTGCAAGTCTTCCTTATAAACAGACTGGGGTACAGCGATGCCCTCCTTCCTGAAATGGCCTGTCTTGCCAAAATGCAGGTCAGATACCACCAATGCCTGCTGTTCTTCCCAAAACAACATCCGTTCCGGCGATAGCCAGCAATTTTGTTGCATCAGTTTGTAATAAAAAGGAGCTGCCATACACTAATAAAGTGTGCAAAACTACCATAAGCCACTGGTGTAATGTTATTTTTTTATTCCGCTGGCTTGTTTAATTTTAATTTCACTAAAATCAACATCAACCTAAAACTACTATTATGGCAGATTTAACTCAAGCAAACGATTTCCTGTTACCCGAAGAAAAGCCAAAAATCCCTTCAGGTATAAATGTGCTTACCATTCTCACTTTTGTGGGCAGTGGAATTGGGGTACTTGGTACTATCTGGAATTTTTTCAATGCTAAAAAGGGGCTGGATCAGATGGAAACAATGATAAACAGCCCGGAATATGATAATATGCCCGCCCTGGCAAAGAAATTTATGACGCCGGAAGCCCTGGAATTAGCCAGAAAGGGATATGAAAACAGGGTGCCGATTACAGTGATAGGTTTGATTGGTATTGCCTTGTGTATTGTGGGTGCGCTTCAAATGCGTAAACTGAAATCACAGGGGTATATACTGTATGTTATTGGAGAATTGCTGCCGGTGCTGAGTTCGGTTATTTTCCTGGGCATCGCATCTTTAACAGGGTTTGGCGGGGGAATAACAATAGCTATTGTGTTGTTGTTTATCATACTTTACACTGCGCAGCGTAAATATCTCATCAATAAATAGTATTCATCACAAATAATATTCACAAAGCAGGCCCAGGCCTGCTTTTTTCATTTTTCCAGCTGCTGCTGCATGCGTTTTACCCGGTCTTCCAGTTTTTCGGAGGAAAGGTTCTCGCGCATACTGTCTACTTTAATGGGGAAACAGAATGGGGTTAGTCTTTCAGGAAACGTAATGATGATGTTTGACTGCTGTACCCGTTCCAGCATATTGCGCAGCCTTGCTTCCTCCATCTGCTGATCCAGCACCTCGCGGTAAGCCTGTTGCAGCAGTACATTACGCGGATCGTATTCAAGAAATACATTGAACAGCAGGGACGCCGATGACTGCAGGTGCCTGGCTTTTTTTTGTTCGCCCGGCATGCCCTGGAAGATGAGCCCGCCAATAACGGCAATATCACGGAATTTTCGTTTGGCCATCTCTGTAGAATTAACGCTGCGCTGGATATCTGCCAGCAAGCCATCCGGACTGAATAATTCATACACATTGCTGTCGTCTACCGGTATGGGCTGGTCGCTCAGCAGTTCAAAGCCATAATCATTCATGGCAAAAGAAAAGGTAATGGGCATTATTTTGCTGATGCGGTAAGCCAGTATGGCGGCCATGGCTTCGTGTACCAACCGGCCTTCGAAAGGATAAACAAAAAGATGGAAACCATCTTTTGTTTCGATCTGTTCTATCAATAACTCGTTGGCCCGGGGTACATGTGACAGCTTTTCCTGCAAATCAAACAATGGCTGCAATGCAATTAGTTCCGGATCCCGGCCTTCCGCCTTCCGCCTTACACCTTCTGCCTTTTGGAAAGCTTCATTAAATTTCTCTCTTAACTTTCTGCCCAGGTTGGCGCTGAGGGGCATGCGGCCGCCGTTCCAGCTGGGCACTATAGATTTGGTGGCGTTTGATTTTTTCACAATCACCGTCATGTCTTTTATCATCACCAGCTCCAGGTTTCTGCCTGCCAGGGTGAATACGGTGCCGGGGTCCAGCCTGGAAATAAAATATTCTTCTATAACGCCGATATACCCACCGCTCATAAACTTTACTTTCAGCATGGCATCGCTTACAATGGTGCCAATATGCAGGCGGTGCCGCATGGCCATGCGCCTGCCGGTAATGCGGTAGATGCCATCAATGATCTCCACTTTTTTAAATTCGTCGTACTGCTGCAGTGCGTTGCCACCCTGGGTGATAAAATATAAAATTTCGTTCCATTCTTCTTCGGTGATGTCTGCAAAACTGTAGGTGGCTTTTATCTCCCGGTATATTACCGAAGGAATAAAACCGTCGCCCACAGCCAGCGTGCAGAGGAATTGTATCAGTACGTCAAAACAAAGCATCATGGGGTCGCGGCTTTCAATCAGGTTTTCGCGGATGCCTTCTTTTAAGGCGGCGGCCTCTACCAGCTCCAGCGAATGCGTGGGCAGGAAATAAATTTTGCTGACGGCATCGGGCTGGTGGCCGCTTCTGCCTGCCCGCTGCAAAAAGCGGGCTACACCTTTGGGCGAACCCACCTGTATAACGGTCTCTACTGGCCGAAAATCAACCCCAAGGTCAAGGCTGGCGGTGCACACCACGGCTTTCAAAGTGCCGGCGTGCAGCGCCTCCTCTACCCAGGTGCGCAGCTCGCGTTCTATGCTGCCATGGTGAAGGGCAATGGCGCCGGCCAGGTCGGGACATACGTTGAGCAGGGTTTGGTACCATGTTTCACTCATACCCCTGGTATTGATAAAAATAAGGGTGGTGCGGCTGTTGTTAATAATGGGAATTACTTTGTCTGCCAGTTTAATACCCAGGTGACCTGCCCATGGGTACTTCTCCATTTCATCCGGTATGATGGATTCTATTTCAATATTCTTATTAATATTCGCCTTTACAATAATGCCTGTGCGGCGCGTAGGTGCCAGCAACACATCCTTTGCCTGCTCAAGGTTGCCAATGGTGGCGGAGATACCCCATAAAGACAGCTGTGAGCTATGAGCTGTGAGCGGCGAGCTTTCTCCGCTCGCAGCCGGCGGCTCATAGCTCATAGCTGCTAAACCGACTATTCTCGACACCGCCAGCTCCACCTGCACGCCGCGTTTGCTTCCCAGCAGTTCATGCCATTCGTCTACTGCTATAATGTTAAGTGTAGAAAAAATATTGGGATAGCCTTTTTGCGCCAGTAATAAATGCAGGCTCTCCGGGGTAATAATCAGTACTTCCGGCATCTGTCTTTTCTGTTTCTCCCTTTCCGAGGTTTCCGTATCGCCGTTGCGGATACCAATTTTCCATTGCATACCCAGCCCGATTACCACTTCTTCCATGGCACGGCCGATATCTTTTGCCAACGCACGCAGCGGGGTAATCCAGAGCAGCTGCAGCCCGTTTTTATTTTTAGTCAGGTAATCGTTGGGGTGATGATTGATGTACTGGATAATAGCGCCCAGGAAGACAGAAAATGTTTTACCACAACCCGTGGGCGCATTTACCAGCCCGCTTTCGCCGTTGATAATATATTGCCAGGCTTCTTCCTGGAAAGCAAAAGGTGCACGCCCCTGCCCAGCAAGCCATGATTTGATGACGGTGTAGCCTTTTGTATTAGACAGGTTGATTGGATAATTATTTATTTTGATTCAAATAGTTGCTGATAGACTGTTTTAACTGACCAAGTTCTTTAGTACAGATTTTATAAATAATCTGGTAGTCTAATAATTCATAATGATGCGAAATAAAATTCCTGAAATTAATAATGGGCACTGCGTCAATTTGTAGTTTATCCTCAATGAGAGATCGGCTTTGTTTATTTATCTTACTAAGTTTTCTCCAATCGACTGTAACCGCATTGTGATTGCGTCAAGTATTGTAAGTCCCTCTTTTGTCGCAATAAAATCTCCGTCATTTTTTATTGCAGCCATTCTTTCCTCAATTGTTATAATTGATTCCAAAATGAGTTCCAGCCGGTCATTGCTGCTAAACATAAATTAAATCCCTTTGAATGCTGGTAAGAAATTTCTGAGAAAGATGCGGGCCTTTCCGGGTTAATTGTACTTTTTTGCCTGGAAATTTTTCCTGTATGAAGAGCAGGGTGGCTACCAGTTTTATATAATCAACCTCTTTTTGTTCCAGTAATAAATCAATATCACTATCATCGTTTTGCATGTTTTTCGCATACGATCCAAAAAGCGCAAACGCATTTACGCCCGGTTCTTTTTCAAGTCTCGACTTATCTTTGCGTAAAGTGGAAATAATATAGTCACTATTTACCTGCATAATCAAAAGTATGCATTATTACAAGGTCTTCAAATATTCTATCACCGCCTTTCTTTGTTTGTTGCTCAGCTTATCGCCAAAATAATGGCCGTAATTGCCATAGCCAGGCAGATTGGTATTGTACACCAGGTTGGCCTGCGGCGCACTTACTTCGGTAAAATGCCAGCTAAGGTTTTTAATATCGTAAGTAGGATCATCAAAGTTTCTTTGCCAGTAAGCAGGACGGATTTTGCTGTTCAGTACACCTTCCAGTGTAGGTACTGAGCCATTGTGCAGGTAGGGCGCGGTGGCCCAGATGCCATCCAGTGGCGGTGCGATATACCCATTGAAAGGTTCAAGTCGTGCCGGGTGATCGCTGGTGGCAAACCAGCTGCTGTTAAACCAGTTTACAAACTGCGCATTCTGGTAATTACTTTTAAACAGCATGGAATCTGTCTGAATAATGGCTTCCGGTATCAGCAGGTTGGGATAGCTATCGCTGCTGCCGTATTTGCCATGGCATTTGGAACAATTGGTAGTGTAAATAATGGCGCCTTCCTGCGCCAGTTTTTTGTCAATTGCTTTTGGATACCTGGGCGCTTCCAGGCTATAGATATAAGAAAGTACATCATTAAAATGGCTGTCTACTTCCCTGGATTCTGCAGTATCGTTTACCGTTAACAGGTTGGAAGCCATTAAGAATTTACCAAAATCGCCCCGGCCAAAACCATTGTAAAACATGGCGTGTTTCTTTTTCAGCAGCCACCAGGCGGGCACATCACTGGGAATTACTTCAGCAGGAATATCAAGTAATGCAGTATCGCTCCATGTAAAACTTACAGGGTCGCGGTGGGCCGCCAGTACGCCTGCCAGCCTGTCTGCTGCATTTACACCCCTTACAGCCGTGCTTAAATGCGGACCGATGGTTTTTGCTACCTGCAAAAATGATTTGCTGGCTTCATATTTCTGGGGGGCGCCTTTCTTCAGAAAATTCTCCAGCATGCTATAGGCCTGGGGATTCAGTTTCTGTCCCACCGTAAAATCAGCAAACGTATTACCCATGCCCATCACCAGTTTGCCTTCAAATACCTGTGCGTGACATTGCATACAGTTGGGTGCCACCAGTTTTTCACCGTTGGCGGCGGTAATTACCGTGTACTCATGCGAAACACCTGCATTCAATCCTTCGCGTTTCAGGTAATTGCTGCTGCTTTTGCCCAGTGCCAGTTTGAAATAATCATAAGGGATACCGCCTTTTACATAATCGCCGGTAGTAAGATAAGTAAAGCCCGCGGCTGCATTACCGGTACGTTGGTTGCTTTCCGGGATATACACCGGTTTGTCGGGCACGGGTGGCTGCCAATGCTGAATGCCGGCAAATGCGGCACAAATCAGTACAATCAGCAGTAAAATAGAAATTTTCTTCATAGTAAACGGTTTCACCTTTAAAATTAAACAGGATACAGCAAATAAAACAGCGGGGAGGGTTTATTGTTTTGATAAAGTGGTACAGACAATACCGGCCGGGGCACTAAACAGGGATTGGGTCTTGAAGCTTCGGGAAGAAATTGGAAATGGACCTTTTGCCAGTTAAACAAAGCTCGTCGCCTTTGTTGGTGTTTTCACAATTACTGTTAGGAAAATGTTCTTCAGGAACATCAAACCCCTGGTTAAATGACATTCAATCAGGGATAAGGAATTGGTGTTTGGCGCACAGCCGGGTTGCCCTTTTGCGCAGCTACAGGAAATACCTGCTGCAGTGGACGGCACAGCGTATCGTTGATAGACTTGTTTTTATCAGGTTGAACCGCCTCCGGCAACATGTGCTGGACGGGCCAAAAGCCA
>JANPGT010000892.1:0-5137 GCA_031424135.1 Chitinophagaceae bacterium | reverse complement strand
TTTAAAAGACGTGTACCACGAGCAGTTTATCATTAAAGATGGCATTGTACCCATTGATATGATTTACAGCTGCCCGCATTACCTGCGCGAGATGCACAATTTTCCGGTGCCCTACGATATTTATGTGCATATTGCCGGCATTGATTTAATCCGCAACAGCGATGGCAGCTTTTATATATTGGAAGACAATCTGCGTACCCCCAGCGGCGTTAGCTATATGTTGGAGAACAGGGAGATTACCAAGCGCATCTTCCCCGATTTAATTCCTAAAAACAATGTGCGGCCGGTGATGGAGTATCCCACCATCCTGCACAAAAACCTGGTGGCATTATCGCCCCGGCAGATTGCCAACCCTACTATTGTGGTATTAACCCCGGGCATCTATAATTCCGCTTACTTTGAACACACCACCCTGTCCAGGTTAATGGGGGTAGAACTGGTAGAAGGCCGCGACCTTGTAGTAGACAATCACCGCGTGTACATGAAAACCACGCAGGGCCTGCAGCAGGTAGACGTCATTTACAGGAGGGTGGATGATGATTACCTGGATCCGCTGGTGTTTAATGCAGAAAGCGCCCTGGGCGTAGCCGGCCTTATGAGCGCCTACCGCAAAGGCAATGTGGCCATTGTAAACGCCGTGGGCAATGGTGTGGCAGATGACAAGGCCATCTACACGTTTGTGCCCGACATGATTAAATATTACCTGAACGAGGAGCCGATATTGAAAAACGTACCCACGTTCCAGTTAGAAAATAAAGACCACCTGAAAACGGTTTTTGATGATATCAGCAATATGGTCATCAAAAAAACCAATGGCAGCGGTGGCTACGGAATGCTGATGGGCCATGCAGCAACCGACAAAGAAATTGCCGACTACAAAGTAGAGGTACTGAAAGACCCCAGGCAGTTTATTGCGCAGCCCATTATCAGTTTGTCATCCGCACCCTGTTATATGAACGGCAAATTACAGCCCAGGCGCATCGACCTTAGACCCTACGCCCTCTGCGGACCAGACGGTATAGAAATTGTACCGGGCGGATTAACCCGTGTGGCATTAAGAGAAGGTTCGCTGGTAGTAAACTCATCACAGGGTGGGGGCAGCAAGGATACATGGGTGCTGGCTACTTAATAGTTCTTAGTTTACAGTTCAACGTTTTTAGTCCTTATCGACCGCCATTAGGCTGTTTGAAAGACCCTGTACCTTACACCTTTAACCTTATTACGCCCTAATCAAAAAACGAATTAATACATGTTAAGCAGGGTTGCAGATAGTTTATACTGGATGAGCAGGTACATGGAACGTACTGACGGCATCTTACGCATGCTCAAAATCAATTACGCTTCTTCACAGGATGATTTACACGATTTTTCCTGGGCCCCGGTACTGGAAATTTTTACCTACCTGGAAGATGACCAGTACAGCGAGATTGGCAACGACTCAAGAACGGTATTGCAATACATGGTCACCGATAAGGAAAACCCCAATTCCGTTTACAATATTGTTACCAAGGCAAGAGAAAATGCCCGCAGTGTACAGGACCATATTACCAAAGAACTCTGGCAATGCCTGAATGATTTTTACCATTCCGTACGCGACGAACACCTGATTGACTGGCTGGACCGCGATGACCCCGTAAGCGTACTGGACATACTGATTAAACAGGGCCTGATGTATTACGGAACCATGGATATTACCATGAGCCGTGGTAAGGGCTATGCGTTTATTAACCTGGGTAAGTTTATTGAAAGGGCTACACAGTCGGCCGATATACTGGATGTAAAATTCAGCGATGTTAACTATGAAATTACCTCTGCAGATACCACTTACTGGAAATACCTGCTGATGTCTATTTCCGGGTATGAACTGTACCTGAAAACCTACCGCAGCGGCTTTGAAGCCAAGCATGTGGTAGAACTGATTGTACTAAACCGCGATTTCCCCCGCTCTATATTGTACTCCATTAACCAGCTGATGCGTTATTTTACCCGCCTGCGCAGCGACCGGAACGAAGAGAGTTATGATAAAATAGAATTCTTAATTGGAAAACTGAAAAGCAAAATCAACTATTCAACCACCGACAGCATCCTGAAACAGGGCCTGCACGAGTACCTGGCCGAGGTAAAAACGGATTTGAATGAGATTGGCGTAGCATTGAACCAGCATTATTTTGCCTATACCTGATCGCTTATCTTTATCGACTTAACCAAACTAACCAAATTGTTTCCATGCCCCGTTTTACCATAAGACATATTACCCGTTACAGCTATGAACACCCCGTAAGAGACAGTGCCAACCAGGTAATTTTATTTCCCTTGAAAGACGAATACCAGGATACCACCAAACAGGAATTGTCCATCACCGGCGATCCGCAGGTGGAAATGTACAAAGACTATTATGGCAATACCATTGGCTCCTTCACCTATGCAGAGCCGCATAAGCAACTGGCCATAGATTCTAAAATTGAGGTGCTGGTAAAAGAAAGGCCCATGCCCGCAGATACAGCGCCAAAAGATATACAGTGGCTGCACCTGCAACAGGTAAAGTTTACCTACCCCTATATTGATTTTATAAAACAGGAACTATTTTCGGCTGTTGAAGAAACGCGGCAACTGCCGGTCATTACCAACAGTAAAAATTTTACGGTGCTGCAGGCTGCCCTGCAGCTGAATGAATACGTATTCAATAACTTTACGTACGATAAGGCGGTTACCGATGTAGAAACCACCATTGATGAGGTGTGGAAACTAAAAGCCGGCGTTTGCCAGGATTTTGCCCACGTACTGCTGGTAATGCTGCGTATGATAGATATTCCAGCCCGTTACGTGAGCGGCTATGTATGCCCCAATAAAACCGGCCTGCGCGGAGAAGGTGCCACCCATGCCTGGGTAGAAGCTTATATTCCATTTTATGGCTGGCTGGGACTTGACCCTACCAATAACTGCATGGTGAATGATTTGCACGTACGCCTGGCCACGGGCAGAAGTTTCGGCGATGTTTCTCCTGTAAAAGGTACTTATAAAGGAACCTCTGAACACACGCTTGAGGTGGGTGTAACTGTTTCTTATGAAGATGGAACTGTTTCTGAAGAGCACCCGGCCATATTGGTTACCCAGCCCAGTAAAAGCAACGCCGGCAATACAAATTCCAACTCATACCGCCGGCACCTGGAAATGATTCAACAGCAGCAATAGGTATGAACTGGTATGAATGGGATGTTAGGATGCAGGCCCCTGTACGCTGTTGTTGGTGTACAACGTTTGCAAAGGTATCGCCAACAAGCATCCCTCATAACACTTGTTCTTTAACTATGTTTCCTTTGCCGCAACTGAAAAACATTTCCTTCCGGGTCTTCCCCATCGCATAGCAGGAAGGGATAATTATCAAAAGACTGAATGTCCTTCACCTGCACATGTTGTTTCAGCAAACGCTCCCGCAGGGCTGCAATGTCTTCGTCCAAATCAAATACCAACTTTGTATTGCTTTCGCAGTTAGCTTCGTTACCGGTGGTCTCCAGGTAAGCGGGCGGTATCTGATGAAGCCCTACCTGGCAACTACCTGCCTGTAAAACCACCCATTGGCCGGGTGTTTCTTCTACCAAGCCCAGCTGAAATCTTTCTGTATAAAACTTTTTGATCTTATCAATATCCTTTACAAAAAGGATAATCATACTTAGGTTCATATTCATTTTTACTTGGTTTTTAATAGCCCGGTTTGATTTTTAGTAAGCGCCGGTATTGATTTTTGCTGCCAGCGATGGTTTTGGCTAAAGCCACTGGATTACAGAATACGCAGCTTTGCGATAACAATGTTTTTTCTTTCACGCCGTTGTTGGTGTACCGAGTTCGCCGAGGTGCTACCAACAACCACAATTTTTCGCGGTCCGGCGTCTTCACCAGACAGAAGAATGGTGCTGAATATTGGTGGTGAAAACACCAACACTGGCGGTAATGGCGCCGGGTATCCTTCAACTGATGCTTCTAATTAACCCTGGCTTTAGCTTAATACAGACCTGCACCTGTTTCAATAATCCGTCTTCACATTTTTATCGAACGGAAGTTTGAAAAGATAGTCCAGTTTTTCATCCTGGCTGTCTTCCAGCACATCCAGCCCGTAGCGTAATGTTTTGGGATTGGTGTATTGAAAAGTGCCGAACAAACGATCCCACAAAGAAAAAATATTGCTGTAATTACTGTCTGTATACGGCCGCTTGTAATGATGGTGCACTTTGTGCATATTGGGCGATACAAACACCCAGCTGATGGTTTTATCAATCCATTCCGGTAACAGAATGTTTGCATGATTGAAATGGGTAAACAATGCTGCGCAGCTGCGGTATAAAAAATATAGCCAAACGGGCATGCCCATTACAAAAACACCCAGAATCATAAAAGTTTCCCTGAAAAGCCATTCCCCGGGATGGTGGCGGGTACCGGTAGTAACATCTACATGCGTATCGCTATGGTGTATCAGGTGAAACTTCCACATCCACTTTATCTTGTGCATCATGTAATGCGGTATATACTGGCCAAACAAATCGCCCAATAGCAGGCCCGCAATAATACTGGCCCAGGCGGGTAAAGAGAGCCAGTAAATAATACCGAAATGCTGGGTGGTTACAAAATTGCAGGCCCAGATGGTTAGCAGGCCAAATACCAGGTTCAGCAGAATAGTGGTAAGCAGAAAAATAAGGTTTACCCCGGCATGGCGGTAACGTTTAAAAGAAAACCGGAACAGGGGATAATAGCCTTCGGCCAGCCAAAACAATAACATTCCTCCCAATAAGATACTGATGCGGTGCGCACTGGAGACCTGGGCCCAGTACTGAATAAAATTTTCCATATGGCTGATTATGCTAAGAAATGTACGAACTAAAAAGCCAGCGGCCGCCGTTTGTTAAACGTTTTCCGGGGACAAGGTTTCTTCCGGCAGTTCGGTAAATTCAAATTCGCAGTCATAGCAATGGTATACCTGCTCAGACGCAAGTGGATACCTGAACAGGAACCAGGACAGCAGCACCGAGAGCCAGTTTTTAACCCCCGCCTTACTGATGTATTCCACCTCGTGCGAACCGCATTGCGGGCAGGCGATGGAAGACCGGTACACATTGTCGAAACCCTCCAGCAATTTCTTTGCTTC
>JANPGT010000891.1:0-3557 GCA_031424135.1 Chitinophagaceae bacterium | reverse complement strand
ACAAACAGCTACCATCGCCGCGGTGGGTGTAGCCTTCTCAAAATTTGCAGGTTATTTTTTTCCTGCTCTAGAGATAAGGGATGAAAATATCCTGATGCAGTTGGGAAGTGTTAAACTATACCCCGCGCAACTGGTGTCCATCATTCTTATTATCTTTCTCACTTATATCAACACAAAAGGTATCAAGGGCGGAAAGCTGATTCAAACAACCTTTACGGTAACAAAATTGCTTTCCCTTTTTGGGCTTATTGGATTTGGTTTTTTGCTGGCGGCGAAGTCCGGGATCTGGCATGCCAACTGGCAGGATGCCTGGAATATGAAAAGCTTATCCGCCGGCGACCAGGCCATACCGGTAACAGGTGCCGCCATACTGGGGGCTATTGCCGCCGCCATGGTAGGTTCAATTTTCAGCAGTGATTCCTGGAACAATGTAACTTTTATTGCAGGGGAAATTAAAAACCCCAAACGCAATATCGGCCTCAGCCTTTTCCTGGGTACACTGATTGTTACCATTATCTATGTAGCTGCCAACCTGATGTACATGAGTGTATTGCCGCTGAACGAAATAGCATTTGCCAAACAAGACAGGGTAGCGGTGGTGGCCGCCAATTCCATTTTTGGTAATGCGGGCACTTATGTAATCGCCGTAATGATTATGATTTCTACCTTTGGTTGCAATAACGGATTAATACTGGCCGGCGCAAGGGTATACTATACCATGGCGCAGGATGGCTTGTTTTTTAAGAAGGCTGCAACGCTGAATAAAAACGCAGTACCTGAATGGGCTTTATGGGCACAGTGTGTGGTTGCATCTATTCTGTGTTTAAGCGGCAAGTATGGAGATCTGCTGGACATGGTGGCTTTTGTGGTAGTGATTTTTTATGTACTCACCATTATTGGCATCTTTGTACTCAGAAGAAAAAGACCCGATATGGAAAGGCCCTATAAAGCTTTTGGCTACCCGGTGTTGCCCGCAATTTATATCGTGATGGGTGTGGCCTTCTGCATAGCGTTGATATTTCAGAAACCGGTATACGCGGGATGGGGCCTGGGCATTGTGTTGATGGGAATACCGTTGTACTTTATCGCCCAACGCAATCATTCAGCATCATAAACAGGAACCGCCTGTAAAAAGTTATAATAGATGGATTGGGATAAACTTTTTAAAGAATTTTCAAATTGTAAAGTGGGTGTGATTGGCGATGTAATGCTGGACACTTACTGGTGGGGGCATGTAGATCGTATTTCCCCGGAAGCGCCGGTACCGGTAGTATTGCTCGACAAGCGGGAACTGCGTATAGGTGGCGCCGGCAATGTAGCGCTGAACCTTGTTTCACTGGGAGCCGTTACCAGTATTTTTTCCGTGATTGGAGAAGATGAAGCAGGCAGATCGCTGGATGCGCTGATGACGGAACAGGGCATTGACACATCTTATATTATTTGCAGTACTGCCAGAAGAACCACTGATAAAACGCGCATCATCAGCCGCAACCAGCAAATGATGCGCCTGGATGCAGAAACCACTACCGACCTGCAGCCTGCTGCTGAAGAGGCTCTTATTGACAGGGTAAGGGATTATATCATAGCAGAAAAACCCGCCGTCATTATTTTTGAAGACTATAACAAGGGCGTACTGACCGAACGCGTAATTGCAGAAGTAATCGCCATTTGCAAGGCAAACAATATTATCACAGCAGTAGATCCCAAACGTAAAAACTTTTTTGCGTATAAAGGGGTTACAATTTTTAAACCCAACCTTAAAGAGGTAAAAGATGGGCTTAACCTGCTGGTAGAGGAAGTAGATACGCGATCGTTGAAAAACATACATCACCTGCTCAAAGAACAGTTGCAGCATAGCATTTCTTTTATTACATTATCAGAGAAAGGCGTCTATTTTGAAAATGAAAAAGAGGCCGCCATTATTCCTTCTCACCTTCGGAGCATTGCAGATGTTTCCGGCGCAGGAGACACTGTGATATCAGTGGCCGCCTTACTGTATGCCAGTACCGGTGATACAAAGCTGATGGCAGAAGTAGCCAATATTGCCGGCGGATTGGTTTGCGAAGAAGTAGGTACTGCTGCTATTAACAAAGAAAAGCTGCTGCATGAATGCAGGTTGCTGCTGAGTTGAGAACAGCTATGAGCTTTTAGCTGTGAGCTATGAGCTGTTAGCCTGAATTGATTGCTGATTTTTGGATGTGGTGATTTTGAGATTTGTTGAGTATGTATCAGCAAATGAAATCGCAAAATCTCACAATATCGAAATCAGCAATTGGCGGGCAACTGATCAACCGGTCAACTGATCAACTAATTGGCTATTTTTGCCCTGCTAACTATCCATCATTATTTATGGCAAAATTTACCCTGGCGATACACGGAGGTGCCGGTACCATTTTAAAAACCGACATGACGCCTGCACTGGAAGCCGCCTATATTCAATGCCTTCGTGCTTCTCTTGACGCCGGTTACGCGGTATTGAAGAAAGGCGGGTCTGCCATCAATGCGGTGAATGCCGCCATGCTGGTGCTGGAAGATAATGTACTCTTCAATGCAGGCCGGGGCTCGGTATTTACCAAAAAGGGCGAGCACGAAATGGATGCGGCCATCATGGAAGGCAAAAACCTGGCAGCAGGGGCAGTAGCCGGTGTACAAAATGTACGCAACCCTATCACTCTTGCTACCGAAGTAATGCTGAACAGCGATCATGTTTTTTTAAGTGGCGAAGGTGCTTTGGATTTTGCCTTAAAGCGTGGAATTAAACTGGAGCCGGATGACTATTTCTTTTCGCAGTTCCGCTATGATCAGTGGAAGGCGGTACGTGATTCAGATTCCTACGTCCTTGATCATTCAAACGATCAACTGGAGGAACTGATGAAGGATAAAAAATTTGGAACGGTGGGCGCGGTAGCCTGCGATCAAAACGGTGACCTGGCAGCCGCTACCAGTACCGGCGGCATGACCAATAAAAAATACGGACGTATTGGCGACACCCCGGTGATTGGCAGTGGTACCTACGCCAATAATGCCACCTGCGCCATCAGCTGTACCGGCCATGGAGAATTGTTTATACGTGCAGTAGCTGCCTACGACGTAAGCGCAATAATGGAATACAAACACCTGGACCTGCAAGCGGCAATGGACGAAGTTGTAAATAGAAAACTTGTTAAGATAGGGGGAGAGGGCGGAATGATTGGCGTGGATGCAGCAGGTAATTATGCAATGATGTTTAACAGTGCCGGCATGTACCGTGGCGTTCGCAGCAGCGACGGCACGGAAGAGGTGTCAATATACCGTTAGGTGTTGGTTGATAGGTGGAGCGCCCGCCCGGATGACGCGGTCGGACGGGATTGGTTCGTTCTCCGTGGTCCGGTGTCCTCACCGACCACTGCAGTTTCCGCCATTACTGGTCGTACGACCAACAATTCTAAGTCCCTGTACTTCGGTTGTTGGTGAAAACACCAAGAACGGAGGAGGGTAGTGTAGCAGAGCAGGGTGTTACAGCGGGTATCTCTCGGGGGACGGCGGGTCATAGAAGTCAATATAGCGTGGGGGGGGGG
>JANPGT010000890.1:0-3614 GCA_031424135.1 Chitinophagaceae bacterium | reverse complement strand
GATTTTATTGCTTCGCGCCGGCTGCAGCTGGCAGTAGAGAAAAGCCGGGTAACAGGTTTTCTTTTGCGGCAGCAACCACGCAGCCTGCAAACCATTGCGGCGGTTGCCCGCTGGAAAATTCTTCCATTGGCAAGTGCCTGCAGCGATGGTATGCCCGGCATTGGTTTTCCGCGCTGGCAAATTGAATTGCAAAAAATCAGGAATGGCAGGCCCGGTAGCTGGCAGATGGAATGGGTGGCTGACCGGCTCAAACTTATTCAGCCTGCTATGAGTGCTTTACCCGCAGCCATCCTGCGCAAAACAGGTTAATATGGCAAAACGTTTTGTAGCAATATGGTTCCGGCATCTTATCACAGATTGGTGGGTTATCCGGCAACCTGCTTTTCAACAGCAGGCATTTGTTTTTGCTGCACCTGATCATGCAGGATGCTGATTACGGCAGCCAGCCGTTGGGCAGAAGCAGAGGGTATATATAAAGGAATGATAGTAGCAGATGCAAGAACGCTGATGCCTGCCCTTGCTGTTTTTGATGACAAACCCGGCAGGGAGAAAAAATTACTGGAAGGACTGGCCAACTGGTCCATAAGGTATACGCCTGTTGCGGCGGTTGATTTACCAGACGGACTTATCCTGGATGTTTCTGGCTGCGCCCATCTCTGGGGAGGCGAGCGACCCTATCTGCGAGAAATTATAACCCGCCTGAAAACCGCCGGCTATGAGGTAAGGGCTGCCATCGCAGATACCATCGGTACAGCATGGGCCATTGCACGCTTCGGACAGGTAAGTGCTATTGTTGAAAGCAATACACAGGCAGAACTGCTGCTGCCCTTACCGCCGGCGGCACTTCGGCTTTCAGCAGATATACTTACCCGCTTACAAAAATTTGGGCTCTACCGCATTGCTGATTTTATCAATATGCCGCGTACGGCTTTGCGCAGGCGTTTTGGAGAGGCGCTGCTTTGCAGGCTTGACCAGGCCCTTGGAAAAGAAGTGGAATTGATTCAGCCGGTACAAGCCCCGGAGGAATACCAGGAAAGGCTGCCCTGCCTGGAGCCGCTGGTAACTGCTGCAGGTATAGAAATTGCCTTGAAGCGTTTGCTGGAAACCATTTGCCTGCGCCTGCGGCAGGAAGAAAAAGGTTTGCGTACAGCGGTATTGAAAGGCTTCAGGGTAGATGGTAAGATGGAACAGATTGAAATAGGCACCAACAGCCCCTCGCATAATACTGCCCACCTCTTTAAACTGTTTGAACCCAAAATAGCCAGCCTTGCACCCGGCATGGGCATAGAATTATTTGTGCTGGAAGCGCCACAGACAGAAGACCTGCCGGCCATGCAGCAAAGTATATGGGCAGGCAGCTGCGGACTGGAAGACACAGGGCTTGCGGAACTTTTGGATCGGCTTACCAATAAAATGGGCGGCCATTGTATTCACCGGTATTTGCCTGCAGCACATTACTGGCCCGAACGATCTACACGGCCCGCCGCGGCGCTTACAGAAAAAGCAAGTATCGGCTGGCAGGTAGAAAGGCCAAGGCCCGCACATTTATTAGCTGTTCCGGAACTCATTGAAGTAACGGCTCCTGTACCCGATTACCCACCCATGCTGTTTCGTTATAAGGGCCAGCTGCACAGCATTAAAAAAGCAGACGGTCCTGAAAGAATAGAACGTGAATGGTGGCTGGAAGAAGGTCCGCACCGCGATTATTATTGTGTGGAAGATGAAGCCGGCCGGCGTTACTGGATATTCCGCTCAGGACATTATGCTGCTGATACACCGCCAAGCTGGTTTATGCATGGTTTTTTTGCGTAGGGATTTGGATTTATTGGATGGAAGATTGCATTTGCAAGCGCCATTGTCTGAACTATGATTTATGAGATTTATATGATTGTATGATTTTGACGCAGCAAGCTCCTTATCTCCGTGAAAGACCTCTTTTATCTCTGTGGTGAAGATGTCTGAACTATGATTTATGGGATTGGTCTGATTAATATGATTCGTTTGGTGAGCAATGGCTTTTGTATCTCAGTGAAAAATCTCCTGTTTTTTATAATGAACTAACTGTCAAAAGCATCATCTAAATCAAATAAATCCTGTAAATCACAGTTCAGACAATGCCTCCCTTACCTCCGTGGTGAAAAAAATGGATTATGAGTTATACCGAATTACAAACCACTACCAATTTCAGTTTTCTGCGTGGCGCTTCGCACCCCGAAGAAATGGTAGAACAGGCCATTGCTTTCGGGTACACAGCCATTGGTATTACAGACCGCAACAGCTTTGCAGGCATTGTGCGGGCACATGTGGCTGCAAAAAAGAAAGGTATCAGAATAATTCCGGCCTGCCGGTTGGATCTGCAGGACGGACCATCATTGCTGGCTTACCCTACTAACAAAGAAGCTTATGCGCAAATCAGTGCATTGCTTACGCTGGGCAACCTGCGTGCCCCAAAAGGCGAATGCCATTTAAAGAAAGCCGATGTGTACCAGCATGCAAAGGATACAAAGTTCATATTGCTGGCACCGCCTGCACTTACGCAAAATTTTGATTTTCAAGATGCCTTTATTCATGCATTGAAAGAATACCGTGCCGCTTTTGGCAACCATCTTTACCTGGCTGCTTCGCGTGGCTACCGCGGCGATGATGGCAAACAGCTCTTCCGCATAGCAGCGCTGGCGGCGCAATACGCTGTGCCCATGGTGGCAACCAATGATGTGCATTACCATCATCCCCTGCGGCGGCAGCTGCAGGACATCCTTACCTGTGTACGTGAAAAATGCAGTATCAGCAATGCCGGTTTCCTGCTGCACCAGAATGCAGAAAGACACCTGAAGCCAATAGAGGAAATGCAGCGGCTTTTCCGCCAGTATCCCGATGCCATCATGCGCACGCAGGAAATCAGTGAAGCCTGCCAGTTTTCGCTGGACAGTTTACAATATGTATACCCCGAAGAAATTACCACTGAAGGCCGTACACCCCTGCAGGAATTGCATTTCCTGGCATGGAAAGGAGCCGCGGAACATTTCGGCGATGCCATCCCCGAAAAAATTGCCACCGGCATTGAATATGAAATGAAATTCATTGAAGAAATGAACTATGCCGCTTACTTCCTGACGGTATATGATATTGTGCGGTTTGCCCGGCAACAGCGCATTCTTTGCCAGGGCAGGGGCTCGGCAGCCAATTCCACCGTTTGTTTTTGCCTGGGTATCACCTCGGTCAATCCCAATAAATTCGATCTGTTGTTTGAACGTTTTATTTCTTCTGCCCGCAACGAGCCGCCCGATATTGATGTGGATTTTGAACACGAAAGACGCGAGGAAGTGATCCAGTATATCTATGCCAAATATGGACGCGAAAGGGCCGCCATTGTGGCAACGGTTACACTGGAACGCCAAAAAGGTGCACTGAGAGATGTAGGAAAAGCCATGGGTTTATCGGTGGATACCATTAACCAGATATCCGCTTCGGTATGGGAGTTTACGCCCGAATGGTTTGAAGGTACCCGTTTGTCTGAACAGGGATTGAACCCGGCCGACAAACACCTGCGCAAAGTATTGAAACTAACGCAGCAGCTCATGGGCTTTCCGCGGCAGCTGGGCCAGCATACCGGG
>JANPGT010000889.1:0-4589 GCA_031424135.1 Chitinophagaceae bacterium | reverse complement strand
TGGTGGAGTGTATAGGCACAGGAACTAACGTCTATCACTACGGGCAGTAAACCTTGTTTGCTGGACTGCCACAATTCATCCGCTATTTTATTGGCTGCGAAACGGTACGCGTCATTAAACCCTTTAGAAGAGAATATTTGGCTGCAGCAAGTTCCCTTTACCTCATTCAGCAGCTGCACGCTGATACCGGCCTTTTTGCAAACACTCATAAAAGCTTCCATCAGATTTTTGGCCTGCCCCTGGTAATTGCCCATAGTCCTGGAAATACAAGCGGGGAAATAAACGATGGCCCTTGCTGCGTCCGCCGTCGCTGCTCCGTCTGTAGCATTGAGCACAGTAAGATTGGGAGCAGCCTGCAAATAGTTTGACCATAAGGGCATGGCAGGTACTATCTTTTTCAGGCCCTTGGTTAATTTTACCATTGCATTGTTGCCAAATAGTTTGTTCATAACGGCGCCTGCATTCAATCCAATCCTGGTCAGCCATTCCACCGTTTTAAAATGTTTGGCCACCCATAAAGCCATGCTGTTGGCAGAAGCGGAATGATTTTCCCTGCGCAGGCGCTTTATTAAATCACCGGTATTAATATCAACCGGGCAGGCGGTAGCACAGAGTCCGTCTACCGCACAGGTATCTTTTCCATCGTAACTGTATTGATCCAGCAGCAATGCATGGTTGGTTTTATCACCTGCCAGCTCCAGGTTTTTGAGTACACGGCGTATCACAATTCTTCGCCGGGGGGTAGCTGTTAGATCGCGGCTGGGACAAACAGGCTCGCAAAAACCACATTCTATGCAGCGGTCTACCTCTTCCTCTACTACCGGCAGTTTTTTCAGGTGCTTGATATGCGCACTGCTGTCTTCGTTGATAATTACCCCGGGGTTCAGCAGGTTTTTCGGATCAATTACTTTTTTTAACCGCTTCATGATGCTGTAGGCTTCGCCGCCCCATTCTGTTGCTACAAAAGGCGCCATATTACGGCCGGTGCCATGCTCTGCTTTCAGTGTACCATCATATTTTTCTACCACCAGCGCCACTACTTCCTTCATGAAATGGTCGTAGCGGGCAATTTCTCCGGGCGTATTGAAAGATTGTGTTACCACAAAATGAATATTGCCATCTTTTGCATGCCCAAAAATGATGGCATTCCCATATTCATATTTACGGAAGAGTGTTTGCAAATCAAGTATCGCATCGCCCAGCTTTTCTACCGGGAAGGCAATATCTTCCAGCACCACCGTAGTACCACTGGCCCTTACAGCACCTACTGCCGGAAAAAGTCCCTTGCGTACTTTCCACAGGTAAGCCTGTTCATCCGCGTTTTCGGTAAATGCAGGAATGTTCAATAATGAAAGTTGTGTAGAAGAAAGCAGGAATTGTTTTACTCTTTCGTTCAGCAGATCTGCTGACGCCTCCTGGAACTCTACCAGCAATGCGGCCGCGCCTTCGGGCAATGTCTTAACAAGGGCAGGTACACCGGGCATATTTTCTACTGCATAGAGCGAGGCCCTGTCCATCAGCTCTACCATCAATGCACCTGCATTGGTTAATGGAACAATGGCCTGGCAGGCAGCATATATATCCGGGAAATACAGCAGCGCTGTTGACTTAAAAGGAAAATCAGGCACGGTCTGCAACACTGCTTCTGCAATAAATGCCAGTGTACCTTCTGCGCCGATTAAGAGGTGCGCTAAAATATCAAGGGGATGTTGAAAATCTATAAAAGCATTGAGCGAATACCCAATGGTAGTTTTGGTCTGGTATTTTTTTCTGATTTTATCATGAAGGGCGGGGTCTGACTGGATCTGCTGTTTAATAGCCAGCAGCTCATTATATATGGCTGCACAATCCCTCTCAAACCTTGCATAATCGTTTTTGTCTTCTGTAGTAAATGCCATCCCATTGGGCAGTATAAAACGGATATGTTTGGTAGTATGGTAAGAGTTCAGCTTTACGCCGCAGCACATACCGCTGGCATTGTTAGACAGAATGCCACCCATCATGGCTGCGCCAATGCTGGCCGGGTCGGGACCGATCTTTGTACGGTGTTTTTTCAGGAAGGCGTTGACCATACCACCGGTGATGCCTGGTTGCACCCGCACGCTGTTTCCTTCTTCTTCTATGGTCATTTTTCTCCAGAACTGGCTAAGGTCTACCAGTATGCCGTCTGTAATGGCCTGTCCGCTGAGGCTGGTGCCGCCACCACGGAATACCAATGGAATATTTTGCTGCTGAGAGAATTGAAACAAGGCCACTACTTCTGCCTCGTTCAGCGGCTGCACTATGGCTTTGGGCAGCAGGTAATAAAAACCAGCGTCGGCGGCAAAAGACACGAGGTCAATATACCTGTCTCTTATTCTTTCTTCCGGCAGCAGCTTGCGCAGGCCGGCATTGATATCGTTCATGGCTGGGATACTTTATAATGAAACCTGTCGGACTATTTCCTGCATGTTTTTTTGCTGCAGCAAAAATCTGCTTAGTTGGGCAGATTGACAAGCGTTTGCAATTGTTATTTCGTGTTATTGATGGTTTTTGAAATGCTGACTGGCGGTGTTGCTGAAGGTAGCAGACCGCGGCGTTCCACCCGTGGCCGGGTGTCCTCACCGGCCACTTGTCAAGCAATACTGAAATCAGATAATACAACATGCCCTAAAAATAAAAAAACCGGCCTAAGCCAGTGCAGCAACAAAAAACAGGAAGAAGAGAATAATGCAGCGAAAACTTATACTACCATTTTGGTGATAATATCGGTGTATACCAATTGGCCTTTTGAGCCGGCCACCCCTATTTGAAAACTATAGATGGTTCCGGGTACAAGACCTGTAATGGTAAAATATGGTTGTGAATGAATGGTATGAAACCAGGCTTCATTCACAATGGGTGCTATGCCCCAACGGAACAAATAGGATTTGGCATTTGCTACGGTGTTAATGAAAGCAAGTGCTTCGCCTGTTTGTCGGCCAATTTCCACGGAAAAGTTTTCCGGGGTGCCCAGGGTTTTGGAAGCGCGGGTTTCCGCGTTGAGTGCAAAGCCTGAGCTTGCCAGGATAAAGCGGTCTCCCTGCGCAATAAAGCTACAGTAGTTAGCCAACCTGGTAAGCAAACCGTCCAGGTTATCCCTAAGTTGGTTTTTATTAACAGCTTTTACCCTGTCGCCTGTTTTTGCCAGCGCCAAAGCGTCAGAAAATAGTTTGAGACTGTTGCTAAGATCTGCCAGTGTAGGGCTGGGTTCGGGAAAATGAGTGTTACCCGTCATGGCGGCTATAATGCCAAAGGAGCGGGCTTCCAGTTCTGCATCGCTAAAGGTTGCAAAATGTACTTTAATTTTAGATTTTTTCATAATTGATTAATTTTTTGAAAATTGTTTTTTTCATTTTGTTTTGAAATTTTTTTAAATGTTTGTTTGTTTTTGGCCTCCCCTCTTGAAACATCAGCGCTTATCGCCGCTGTTGGTGTTTTCACCAACAGCAATATGCGTTAACACGATTTCATTTTAAAGGGGCGTAAGCCATTTTGTTTTTTAAATTGTTTTTAATAATTGTTTCTGCCGATATGCTATCGGCATGGTTGATAATTGAACAAAGGAGAATCTCGTAGTGGCCAGCTACAGGACGGCCTTGTGTTCGTTGGTTAACTGCGGTTATGTAAAAATGACTTACTGGTATATCTGCCAGTGGTGTTTGCTGTTATAAGCAATGTTCCGTGCGGAAATTCTATCTGAAGATGTTCTTGATTTATTAAGACACTGAGATGATAAATCCTGTTGGAAGTTTATTGTATAAAGTCCATTTACAAATCCGGTAGCACCGGTGGTCAAATGCTTAGAAGAAAAAACCCGAATCAGCTGCGTCCGGGAGGAACGCCATTACATTTTGACCTAAAATCAACAATACAAAGGTATAATTCTTTTTTTCGAATTTCCATACATTTTCAAAAATATATTTTTTACAGCGCACAGGCACGGCTGTTTTTTGAAGCAGAAATCGTTGTGTAATAAGCTGCTGTCACATAGAAAAAATATTTTCAACTGCACAGGAAAATCCCGGCCCGTCCCAAATTTTTCGCCTTCCCGAAAATAATGTTGGTCCGCTTGAAAAACATTTGGGCGTTCCTGAAAAACATTTTGCCCGAACCTAAAATAATTTGGGCCAACCTGAAACTCATTTGTGCGCTCCTGGAAAACATTTTGGCCGAATCTAAAATAATTTAGGCCCACTTCAAAAACATTTGGGCTCACTTGAGAAACATTTTGGCCCGCCTGCAAAACATTTGGGCACTCCCGAAAAACATTTCGACCGAACCTGAAATAATTTGGGTCGGCTTGAAAAACATTTGGGCGCCCCTGAGAAACATTTTTGCCCACTTACAAACCATTTGGGTCAGGCTGCAAAAAATTGGGATGTTTTAGTTTGTTCAACAAACTGTGTCAAAACTGTTTTGCGTTTTCCGGGATATTGTCTGAATTAGGATTTGTAGGATGGGAGGATTGAAGGATTGTCTGCATCCTGATTGTAAGAAGGGCGTCATTGAGAAGGAAGACGTTTGCCATCCCCGAAACCGTATACCTGCCGCCAGGGCGCGGTATACTC
>JANPGT010000888.1:0-4123 GCA_031424135.1 Chitinophagaceae bacterium | reverse complement strand
GTCGTGAGTCGTGAGTCGTGAGTCGTGAGTCGTGAGTCGTGAGTCGTGAGTCGTGAGTCGTGAGTCGTGAGTCGTGAGTCGTGAGTCGTGAGTCGTGAGTCGTGAATAATTTTTGGAACTGCAAGATACAAAACTGGTAGCATTTTTGGGTTGGCCGGGAGCCCTGAAGGGGCGCAATATGAATAGCCCGGGGTGAAACCCCGGGATCAAATGGCGTTTGTTATACAACCCCGAAGGGCGTTGAACAACCAGGCAAACGGTAAATGTAGCAGGGGGCTGCCCATAGCTATACCGTTGAACGGAGCGTCGCAACGATCGATCCATCATAGTACAAAAGCCGGCTACCCAATAGTCCTGTGCTACAAATGCATGGCCCGGGGCTCAAAGCCCACAGCTTTTTAGCCCCAGTTATACACTACCACTGTTTCAATATCGGGGTGAATACTTTTCTGCACCGGGCAAGTATCGCCTACGCGTTGCAAAATGGTTTTGTCTTTTTCATCCAGTTGTAACGACGCAGGGAAGCTGAGGCTTACCTCAATTTTACCCACGCGGCGTGGTTCGCTGAACATATGTTTCTGTACCTGCAGTGAGGCGCCATTTAAATCAATGCCCATATCTGTGGCTTTGATGCCCATGGTGGTAATGATACAGGTACCCAACGATACGCAAAGCAAATCCGTAGGAGAAAAACGTTCGCCCTTGCCACGGTTGTCAGTAGGTGCATCTGTTTCTATTACTGAGCCACTCTGGTTATGGGTGGCGTTGCAACGCAGCTGTCCCGTATAAATAATTGTAGCCGTCATATCTGATTAAAATGTTAAATAAGCTGTTGATGGAGTATTTTTGTCTAAATTTACGTTAATAGATTAAACAACAAAGTTGTGAAGAAATTATTAATCGTTGCTACCTTTTCTTTTATCGCAATCCATATACAGGCACAAAATCCTAACCCAGGCCGCCAGCCTTCAAAGCTGGACCGAAAATCAGAAAAAAGGCAGCGGATCAACGCCCTGCTGAAGCTGGAAGAAGAAGGAGATCCTGCATTCAAAAAACAAAATATATTCGGTATAAAACTCGCCACCGATGGTTACGGACTTTCGTTCGAAAAAGGAAAATATAAGACGCCCCGTAAAACACTTCTGTACATGTTTGAGCTGAACGAAAAGAAAAGTCCAAAAGAGGAAAAAACGGCTTCCAGCCAGAACCCTTTTACAGGTCAGATCAATTCCGTGGTATGGGGCAAGGCCAATAATTTTTACCAGTTTAAATTAGGTATAGGCCAGCAGCTTTTGATCGGCGGCAAAGCCAATAAAAGTGGTGTGGCCGTATCTGCTGTTTATGCCGGAGGTGTTTCTATTGGTATGGCAAAGCCCTACCTGGTAGATGTGGAGAATAGCGCTACCAGAGAGCAACTGAGGAAGAAATTTACCGATACCGCAGACGGCAACGTATACAGGGTAGTAGGGGCTTCAGGTTTTACCCATGGTTGGGGTGAAGTAAAGATAAAACCAGGTCTGCACGGTAAAATAGCCATGCGTTTTGATTACGGCCGCTTCAACGAAACCGTTTCTGCCATAGAAGCCGGCTTGAATGCAGAATATTATTTCAGCAAAGTGGAGCAATTGATCTACAATAAGCCTAAAAACTTCTTCTTCAACGCTTATATTACCATACTGTTTGGCCGGCGTAAATAAAGACGCCTGGTAACACGAACTTTTAGACGAATTACACCTTTTACCCCTTGCCCCTTGTCATCTCTGTGGCTGCATTCGTGTAATTCGAAATAATTAGTGTCATAAGCTTTCCTGAACTATTTTTGTGCAGTATCGTTATTACCGGAGTATGGTCTCACGATTGACGTCTGACGGCTCACGATTATCAATTCATTTTTACTATGCAGGAACTTCCCATTGTGTCCAATATACAGGAGAGCGAATCAAAGGTTAAGAAACCCAGTTGGTTGCGGGTAAAACTGCCCACGGGCGAGAGTTACCGTCACGTTCGCAACCTGGTGGATACTCATAAACTGCATACCATCTGCGAGAGCGGCAATTGCCCCAATATGGGCGAATGCTGGGGCGCCGGTACAGCCACTTTTATGATACTGGGCAATACCTGCACCCGCAGTTGCGGATTTTGTGCGGTGGCCACCGGCCGTCCAGACCCTATTGACTGGGACGAACCCCAAAGGGTAGCAGAAGCCATCCACCTGATGAAGGTAAAGCATGCTGTTATCACTTCAGTCGACCGCGATGAGATAAAAGACGGGGGTTCTATCATCTGGTTCAATACCATCAGGGCAGTAAAGCAACTGAATCCCGATACAACCCTGGAAACCCTGATACCCGATTTTAAGGGAGAAAAGGAAAATATCCAGCGTATTATAGAAGCCGCCCCGGAAGTGGTTTCTCATAATATTGAGACGGTAGAGCGGTTAACCCGCCAGGTGCGCATACAGGCCAAATACTGGCGCAGTATGGAGGTGATACGTACCTTAAAAGCCGGCGGCATGCGCACAAAGAGCGGTATTATGCTTGGGCTGGGCGAAGAAAAAGAAGAAGTAGTTCAGACCCTGAAAGACCTGGCTGCCAATGGCTGCGATGTTGTAACAATTGGCCAGTACCTGCAGCCTACCAAAAAACACCTGCCCGTGCACCGGTTTGTACACCCCGATGAATTTGCTGAATTAAGAGAGATTGGTTATGGGCTGGGACTTGATTATGTTGAGAGTGGCCCGCTGGTGAGGTCTTCGTACCACAGCGAAAAGCATGTGATTGCCGGCTACGGTAAACAGGCCTGGTTGGCTGAAAAAGAAATGATGGTACAGTAGTTTTTCCCAAAACGGGACTTTTAGGTTCTTCGATTATAATAGTTTGAAGCCGGTATTTTACCGGCTTTTTTTATGCTTTTTCGTCCCAAACAGCTGATGCTGAGTCACTGGTGATTCATGCTCCCTTTTTTCATATTATCTCCCTCTACAGGTGGAAATTGCTAATACACTGCGCCTCAATGGCTTTATTTTTTTGTGTTAATTAAAGCTATGCAGGCACCAAAATTTATTTTAATGCGTTTTTAAACCTGTGCTTTCAATTCCTGTCCTATAACCCAAATAAACAAAAACACTACCCTTATGTACGCTAAAAAAATCTCCACTTTTATTGCCGTTGCAGTAATAGGTTCAACGCTGTTATTTACATCTTGTAAAAAAGATGCTTCCAAAGATTCAGACGTTGAATCTGCAGAAAACAATTCGCTTGCTGAAGCCAGCTTTAATGATGTTACTACCATCTCTGACCAGGCGGCTATTGGTGGAAGTGTAAACATGCGTGTGGCTGATGGCAGCAGGGAAGAAGGATCGCTGGGTTCTGGTTGTGCTACAGTTACAATTGATACTGTCAGCACACCTCATATCATCACCATTGATTTTGGCAGCACCAATTGTGTTTGCAACGATGGAAGAACACGCAGGGGTAAAATTCTGCTTAGCTATTCCGGTCGCTACCGCGAGGCAGGAACAGCCATCAGCATTACCTTCAATAACTATTTTGTAAACGACAACCAGTTAACCGGTACCAAGACCATTACCAACCAGGGCCTGAACAATGCAGGTAACCTGGTATATAAAATTGACGTGAACGGCCAGGTAATCAAAGCCAATGGCGGAGGTACTATCAGCTGGACTTCCAGCCGCCAACGCGAATGGACAGCAGGTGCAGGCACCCCGCTTGTATGGAGCGATGATGCCTATTCTATTACCGGCACTGCCAGCGGTACCAATGCGTCGGGCAAGTCTTATACCATCAACATTACAAAACCGCTGGTACGCAAAATGAGCTGCCGTTGGTTTGAAAGCGGCGCCCTGGATGTAACGCCCGAAGGCAAACCTACCCGTACCCTTGATTACGGTACTACCGGTTGCGATGCCAATGCTACTGTCAGCATCTTAGGTTATTCATTCCCGATTGTTTTAAGATAAAAATTTAAATTAAACCTTACCGCCTTGTAAAGCGCCGCTGCCACTGGTAGCGGCGCTTTTTTATTTTCAGCCATCACACCGGCATTCCTGACCAACTGATCAACCCCGTACGAACGGGTCATCCGGGCGGGCAATAAACTGATC
>JANPGT010000887.1:0-5118 GCA_031424135.1 Chitinophagaceae bacterium | reverse complement strand
CGGCCGCAACGCCCTCTATTACCCCTACCAGTTCAACTATCACCAGCGGGCAGACCGTAACTTATACTGTAAGCAATGTAACCGCCGGCAACTGGTATGCATTACTGGACAACAGCGGTATCAGCTATGCTACCTCGGTATACAAGACCAGCGGCAGCAGTTTTTCCCTTGCTTCCAATGCATTTACCAGCGCAGGTACCTATAACCTGAAGCTTACGGCAAACGCACTGAACGGTTGCCCTGCCAGTTTTGCGTCTGCCGCAGTAACAGTAAATGCCGCGCTGCCATTGCTATTGCTGCATTTTTCTGGTAGCAATATCAATAGCCAGGCATTACTGAACTGGTCAACCAGCAATGAAATCAATGTATCGCACTTTGAACTGGAAGAGAGTAAAGATGGCATAAACTTTATGCGTGTAACAACTATGTTGCTGCAAAATAACAATGCCTTGGTTCATTATTACAGTTACCAAATAAGTGCGCCGCTCGCTACTACTACTTATTACCGGTTGAGGATAGTGGACAATGACAGTAAAGAGCAATTGAGTAAAACCATCATCCTGAGGCCTTCTGCCAGTCAGCATGCCGTGGTGAAAGCTGGTCCCAATCCATTTACCAGTCAACTGACCATATATTATACCGCTGCGGAAAACAATGCCGTACATGTATCGCTTACAGATGTATACGGCAGGCAGCTGAGATCAACCAAAAGCAATATTGTGCGCGGAGAAAACAGCATTGTTCTGGAGGGACTGAACCGTCTTACCACAGGTACTTATTTTCTGCTGGTCAGCAACACAGACGGTACTGAGCGCAGCCTGTTTAAAGTACAGAAAAATAAATAAATTCCTGCAGGTAATCAGGAAATTCATTGGTTTGATTTACTGATGCAGTACAAAAAAGCAAAGGGCCCCTTCACAGGTGCCCCTTGCTTTTTATAGTTTGACAGCTATTTAAAAAATATTACAGTTGAGAAATAAAGAAGTCCTGCTCATTTGTATTTGTAACTGCCGGGAATCCTATTTTTCAAAAGCCTTCAGCATAATGGGGTAAAGCAGGTTAGCCAGGTATTTTTGACCTTTATTGGAAAAATGGCCGCCATCGAGGTAGAGGTCTTCCTTTTCGTGGTCCATACCGGATATCAGCGGAATATTATTTTGTTTGCAGAAATTTACTATTTCCTCGCCCCTTGGATCATATTTCTTATCATGCAGCTCTGTTTGCATGGGGTGCAGGTAATTATAAAATTCAATATGGTTGCTGTTACAAATAGAATCCAGTTGCTTAAACCCGGGGTTGAATGGTTTTGATTCGCGGTTAATAACCAGTGCCAGGCTTTCTTCCGGCATCATTTTTATTTTTGCCAGGTACCAGCATTTTTCAATTAAAGACTGCGTCGCAAAGAAATCGTTCTTTTCAAAATAAACACCTTTACCCAGTACATGCTCAAAAGTCATATTATCATGTGCATCTGCGCTGCTGGTTACCAATACAATTACTTTAGCATGAAAAGTGCCGAATTTTTTCAGGTAGGCCGCCAGGTTATCGGGGCCCCAGGAAGGCGTTGAGACATTCAATACCCTTACCCTGCGCTTTAATTTTGCAGCCAGCATTTTTTCCAGGATGCTGGAGGCCAGGCTGTCCTGGTCGGTGGCGGTGGTACCATAAAGAATAGAATCTCCCATCATGATTGCAGTGACCGTATCTTCCGGTAAAATGGGTTCACTACGCATGGAGAATTCATTGGAAACATATTTATGCCGGTAAATAAGGTTGCGCTGGTTGGGCTGGGCAATATATTCAAAATCGGGATCCTCGCGATAGAGCGTCTGCTGGTTTAACCCATAGTAGCGGCAAACCCCTTCAGTAATAATAAATAAAATCAGCAGAACAATTCCCCAGTTAATCAGTCTTTTTTTTGTCATGTCGCAATTAAAATTTCAAGGTACGGTTTACGCTTTTACACCTCCTGCCACAGTATTGTAAAATACCAGCTGTTCAGCAATTCCCTCACCGGGCGGGTTAAAAAGTGCATCTGTCCAAAATGGACAATTATTAATTACCCCTTAATCATATAACACGGGTATACTTTACATTAACCTGCAAAAAACACGGCAGCAATAGGAATAATGAGGATTCTTTTTTGGGTAAGATATTGAATACCACCAATAGACAGATGGTTGCTCAGGGTCAGATACATTTATAATTTCAAATATATAGTAAAAGTTCAAATATTAAAACAAAAAAAATATTACACAACATCAATCTCCCAAGCCAATTGGTTTAGTATTTTCTGCCCTGAATAGTGCCGGATAATTGATTCGGCGATGAGTTGCTCCACTGCTTATCTTGTGGACCCCGCTTACCTACGGCTGAGAGGGTGCGCTTTATATTCGAAGCTGCTACCAGGCATTTGTATTTGCCGAACAGCTTGTGAGGAAGAAAAGTAGTCTAAGGGAATAAAAATCAAATAATTACTGGTACCCCCTCCCTCACCAAATATTCCAATCCACCGCAATGGACTCATTGCGCGAAGTTGGTTTTTGCATTCCGTTGGTAAGCTTTTCTACTCCGGCACCCACTATTCTTTTCAATTCGCTGATTTTCATGACAGGGTGATTTCTAAGGGCATCCATAACACAATAAGTAAAGACGCCGTTTTTCAAATTGCCCATTTCCAGCGCAAACTCCGTTCCGGCGGCTGCAGATATAATGGTAGCGCCGGTACTTTTACCCACGTTTACAAACAGGCTTTGCATCAGCTCAAAACTATTTTTCAGTTGGGTGTTTACCTCATCTTCTCCGGCGTTGGCAATTTCAACAATATCTACCGAAGAGGTATTGACCATCTCCGGACCTGCCGGCACTACAGCGCCTGAGCCAGCGGTATTGCCTTCCTTTTGCTGCAGCAATGCGTCTTTATCCAGCTCTCCGCTATGGCAGGCATCAATCAACATCAGTTTCCTGCGCGCAGGAATACTGTCCAGCAAATTTTCCAGTTCGTCATACCGTAATCCGTTTTCTTCGGGTTTTTTAAAATTAACAGCATAGGTAGATAGAAAATAATCATAGGCAGCGTTCAATAAACCATGGCCTGAATACGAAACGATGATTTTATCGTTAACGCCGGTCTGCTGCAGCCGGCGTTTCAGCGCTTTGACATTTTCTACCGTAACACTTTCATTAAACAGCGTATCAATGGTAATACTGCTGCCATATTTATCTTTTAACGCAATCGCCAGGTCGTGTATATCTTTTGAACAGTAGCGGAGATTGTGCCGCGCATCTGCAAACCTGTCTATTCCTATACCCACAAACAAAGTATTTTCTTTAACGGGTGCCGGGGGGTGATAGTTCAGCTGCAGCGGTATGCGGAAACTTTCCGATCCATTTACAGCGGTAACGGTTGTTTCTATACGGTTTTCGCCCTGGGACAATCTCACCAAAACGGTTGTATCAAAACGGCCTGCAGGGCTGCTGCGCACGGGTAAACCGCGCTGGCCATACAAAGGCACTTCGTTGATCCATACATTAAAACGGTTCAGCGGGCTGTTGCGGGCTCTTGCGTTAATATGCAAAGAAAGCAGTTCGCTTTTTTGTTCCGCCGCTATACTTTTCCGGTTGGCAAAATCTGCCTCGGGTACACTGATGCTGTCGTTCAATGCCAGCGTATCTATCCCCAATTTCTTAATCCTTTTGTAGTACGCATTTCGAAACGTATTCAGTACCGTACTGTCTGTGCCACCAATGGCCTGCAATACCAGGTGCGGCCGGTTGTAGTTTACATCCAACTGTGCAAAACTGATGATCTTCAGATCGCTGGTTACATAATGCAGCAGTTTTGCAGCACCCTGTGTACCCAGGTAGTAGCCAGCAGGAAGCAGCACCAGGTAGTCTGTACTGTCCAAAGCAAAAAAAGTGAACACCGTCACACCCAGTTCCAAATCATAGAGGCTAACGGTATTATCCCTGCAGTTAATCAGGATTTTTTTACTGTCGGCGCTGAAACGGATACCGCTTACAAAATCAGTTAACCCCAGTGCGCCCTGGTAGCCGATGCCTGAATCAGGTAATGGAGGTCCGTTAGCCCCAAATGGGTTGGAGGTTTGCTCACCATAGATTTCTACAGTATCCAGATCCTGTTTTGTAAACTTTCCCTGTATATAATTAATGATATTGGCTATCCAGTGAACCCTTGTGCTTTTATCGGGACTAATCTCATACTGACTGTTTTTCTCTGCCAGTGTATCTCCTTTATCTGTAACAATAAGCCTTTGCTTTTTAACCGGCACTGCGTCACGGTCAATGGTAAAGCTGCCGTTTTTAATATCAAAAACCATGGCACCGTATGGAGAGAAAATACTTACCTTTTTTCCATCTTTACTGAATTCCGCGGCAGTAACAGCATTGGTATATCCTTTCAGGTGTGAAATCATTTTTCCGGAATAACTATCCCAGATTTTCGCTGTATTATCGGCAGCCACAGCTACCAGGCTTTTTCCATCCGGACTGAACTGCATCCGGGTTAGCAGGTGATGGGCATCTTTAAGGGTGGCCAGCAATTTTCCAGTTACAATATCCCAGACTGCAGCAGAAGAATCATCCGAAGCTGCGATAACCCTTTTCCCATCCGGACTGAACAGCGCAGTATAAATCCCGCCGGTAAAACCTTTTATATTTTTGAGGAGCGCTCCTGAACCGGCATCCCAAATTCTTACAGTATGATTTGAACCCGTAACAATTTTTCTGCCATCTGCGCTGAACCTTGCAATGTTTACCCGCTCATTAAAACCTTTGAGTTGCAGCAATACCCTGCCTGAGGCCGCACTCCTGATTTTTACCGTAGCGTCTGTTTCCGGTGCAATTATTCTCTTGCCATCCGGGCTGAAAAAAAATACCGTGTCCAGCGGATTATACACCAGTTTATCCAGGGTATATAGTCCTTCGCCCGTTTTTGAATTATATACATCGGCCCGCGAATAATTTTCCTGCTGATTAAATGTATCCAGCGCAATCTTATTTACATCGGGCCTGAAAATCAGCTGCGCTGCAAGACCATCGCCATCGTCTTTGTACAGCCTGCTTATTTCGTGGTTGCGTTCATTGTGTATACCCAGT
>JANPGT010000886.1:0-2489 GCA_031424135.1 Chitinophagaceae bacterium | reverse complement strand
TTACATAGGAGGGTGTTTAAATGACACTTATTAATTTTCCGGTAATCTTCTTATCTACCCGTAAAACACACTACCTATGCTCAATAAAATAAATTAGGGATTCGGCTACTTAAACGCGCAAAATGCGGGTCAAACCAGGGGGATTTGAAAGATTATTTTGTTGTTCCATAATTCAAATCCATCAGCAAATTAAGATTAAATTGTTAAAATCCTATTAATTGTCAATATTTTTTTTGCCGTTTTACGGCTGTGATAAAATCACACTGGAAATCAGCCATGCCGTTCAACAAATTAAAGGTTTTCATTTATCCCGCTTTTTTTTACGTCAACCTGCCAATTCTTTTCTGTGGCAGATTGAAAAAAATCCACCTGCATTTAGGCATCGTTGCCGGGAACGTTTGCGTAAAAAAACTGATTTACAGCGCGGTTTTCTAAAAAATATCTTGTTAGCATTGACATGAAATTGGCCAGCACAGTACAGGATAGTGCCCTTGCCGGCACGGAAAACCTGAACCCGGGCTGCTCTAACTTTTGCCATCTAAAAAAATTAAACGCCACATGAAGAATAACCTCTTCTTATTACTCCTGCTCATTTTCGGCCAGCACTGCCTGAATGCCCAAACCAGGCAGGCCACCGGTAAAATAACAGACGATGCCGGCAATGCCATGCCGGGCGTATCGGTGCTGGTAAAGGGAACTAAAACCGGTGTGCAGACCAGTGCCGACGGCAGCTTCAGCATTCCCATTGCCGGTAACAGTAAAACCAGCCTGGTCATTTCTTACACCGGTTACAAGGCCTTAACGGTTGTTGCAGACGGCAGCTCACCCATCGCCATAAAAATGGAAAAAGATATTTCCGCCCTGGAAGATGTGGTGGTAGTAGGATACTCTTCAGTGAAAAGAAAGGACCTTACCGGCGCCGTGTCTTCAGTAAGTGCCAAACAACTGAAAGATGTGCCACTGTCTTCTGCTGCTGAGGCATTGCAGGGAAGACTGGCCGGTGTACAGGCCACCAGTTCTGAAGGCGCCCCCGGAGCAGACATCATCATCAGGGTAAGAGGCGGTGGCTCCATTACACAGGACAATTCACCCCTTTATATCGTTGACGGCGTACAGGTAGAAAATGCCCTTTCTGTAATTTCTCCGCAGGATATTGCCTCTATAGATGTACTCAAAGACGCATCTACCACTGCTATCTATGGTGCACGTGCCGCCAATGGGGTAGTTATTATTACCACCAAAACCGGGCGGGCCGGCAAAACGCAAATCAATTACAACGGATCTTTTGGCTGGCGCGAACTGCCAAAAACCATGGACGTGCTGAGTCCCTACGATTTTGTGTTATGGCAATACGAGCGAAGCCGCGGCAGCGTAGCAGACAGCACCGACTTTGTAAAAAATTACGGCAGCACCTGGGACACCCTGCAGGTTTATAAAAACACCCCGGCAGTAAACTGGCAGGAAAAAGTATTTGGCAGAAAAGCCCTGTACCAAAACCACAATGTATCTGTAAACGGTGGCAACCAATCCACCACATTTAATTTAAGTCTTACCGGCAATAAAGAAGACGGCGTACAGCTGGAATCCGGTTTCGACCGCTACCTGGTTAATTTTAAGCTGGATCACAAAGTATCCGATAAGCTGAAAATAGGCATGACCGCCAGGTACCTGGATCAAAGCATCCGCGGCGCAGGTACTACTAACAGCGGCACACGTGCTACCAACCGGCTGCGGCATACCATCAATTACCGGCCTTTTGAACTGGCCACCGCTACCGGCGGCATCGATGATTTTGATGAAGCGTATTACCTGGCTTCCAGCGGCGCCATCAACCCCATTATTCTTACCCAGGCGGAATACAGGCGGCAATACACCAAAGCCACCTATTTAAGCGGCTACCTCAATTACAATATTTTCAAGAATATAACCTTCCGGTCCACCGTTGGTTTCGATAATGCCAATATAAGAACCGATTTGTTTTACAGCAAGATTACCTCCACCGCCCGCAACTTTGCCTCACTGCCCACCGCTTCCATCGGCGAACAGAAAAACAGTACCATCAGCAATTCAAATACCCTGCAGTACTCGGTGAATAATTATAAATCACACCACGATTTCAGCATCCTGGCCGGACAGGAACTGATTGATGTAAACTCCAAAGCCACCGCGTTTGAAACCCGTTATTTTCCTGCAGATATTACTGCAGATAAGGCCCTGGCCAATATGGGGCTTGGGTCTGCGCCTACCGGCTCTGCACAACCGCTACCCACTTCTTTTGTGCAGCCGCCCAGCCGCATTTTCAGCTGGTTTGGCCGCGCCAGTTATGCCTACGATGATAAATACCTGGTTAATTTTAACCTGCGCTCAGACAGGTCTTCCAAATTCAGCAGCCAAAACGGTTCCCTGGTATTTCCTTCGGGATCCGTTGCCTGGCGCTTCACCAAAGAAAAATGGTTCGATAAAATTGACTGGCTCAATGATGGCAAACT
>JANPGT010000885.1:0-12533 GCA_031424135.1 Chitinophagaceae bacterium | reverse complement strand
CAGCCACCGGCGAAAGTGGGCCGGACAATTATTCAAGACCCAGTCCCATACTGTACAGCGCTTCCAATCCTTATATATTACTGCCTTATGCTGAAGTGGAATTCCTGAAAGCAGAAGCCATTGAAAGAGGATGGTACACAGGCGTTGCAGCTACAGAGTACGCTGCCGGCCAGGCCGCAGCCATTACGCAGCTTTCTGTAAACACAGGCGCACCTTCGTTAACAGGTACGGTGGCAGCTTACCAGGCAGCCAATCCTTATCCTGCTACTACACTGGCAGATAAGCTTTTGCAGATTCATACGGAGATGTTTATTCTTAATGCATCTACCTTAAATGGATTTGAAGGCTGGGCCAACTGGCGCAGAACAGGTTTGCCTGTGTTAACGCCTACTAACTACCCCGGTAATGCCACCGGCGGAACCATTATGCGCCGCCTTATTTACCCGGTGTCTGAGCAGGGCCTCAATGCCAACTATAAGGCGGCCATCGCTACACAGGGCGCTGATTTGTTTACCACCCGCATGTGGTGGGATAAATAATAACAATTCATTTTATATGAAGCACAGGGAAGATAAATTAATTTTATCTTCCCTTTTTTAATGCCCAAGCTTATGAGGATAGCCTGTTTATTGCTGTTGTTTATTTGTACAAATGGAATAAGTCAGCCATTGTTTACACTTTTGCCCGAGAAGCAAACCGGCATCCGATTTCAAAACAGTATTGCAGAATCTCCGGAGCAGAACGTGCTGGCCTATGAATATTTTTACAATGGTGGCGGTGTAGCGGTGGGCGATCTCAATAATGACGGGCTCACAGATATTGTTTTTACCGCCAATATAGATCAACCTAAAATTTACTTCAATAAAGGAAACCTCAGTTTTGAGGATGTAACCGCTAAATCAAAAATCCGCGCCAGCGGATGGAAAACGGGGGTTACCATGGCCGATGTAAATGCAGACGGCTGGCTGGATATTTATATCTGCAGATCCGGTAACGGTGAGGAAGCAGAGCGCCGCAATCTATTATTCATCAATCTGCAGAATGGCAGTTTTAAAGAAATGGGCGCCCAGTATGGGGTAGACGATATGGGCCATTCTACCCAGGCAGTATTTTTTGACTATGACCGGGATGGAGATCTTGATTTGTTTGTGCTGAACCATTCTACTAAAAGATACCGCAATTTTGATGTGGCCTGGATGAAATCTGCCCGCGATTCACTGGCAGGTGATAAATTGTTCAGGAACGATAAAGGCCATTATGCAGATGTATCTGCCGACGCGGGCATCATTGGCAACCCCATTTGTTTTGGCCTGGGTGTGGCAGTAGCAGATTTTAACCGCGACGGCTGGCCCGATATGTATGTGACCAATGATTACGATGAAGACGATTATCTTTATATCAACCAGCACGACGGCACGTTCAAAGAAGCAGTAAGCAGCTACCTGGGCCATACTTCCAAATTTTCGATGGGCTGCGATGTGGGAGATATCAACAATGACGGCATGTCTGATTTGATAACGCTTGATATGCTGCCCGAAGACAACCGGCGGCAAAAATTGCTCAAAGGACCAGATGGCTACGATTTTTTCCAGATGCTGCTGAGCAATGGCTATTATTACCAGTATATGCGCAATATGCTGCACCTGGCTACCAAATACAATGATAAAGTGGAATTTAGTGAAATAGCACAGTTGGCAGGCATTTCCAATACAGACTGGAGTTGGTCTGCGCTGTTTGGTGATTATGACCTGGATGGCTGGCAGGATCTTTTTATTACTAACGGTTACATGCGCGATTATACCAACCTGGATTATTTAAAATACATTGTTCCGGAAGAAATAAAAAAAGCCAGGGCCGCCGGTGCGCAGCCAGACCTGTATGCAATGGTGCAAAAAATGCCTTCTTCGGGGGTGAAGAATTATCTCTACCGCAATAAGGGAGATCTGACCTTTGAAAATATGAGCCAGCAATGGGGTATGGACCTGGTATCCCTCTCTCATGGTGCTGCTTATGCAGACCTGGACAATGATGGTGATCTTGACCTGGTAGTAAATAATACCAATAAAACAGCTTTCATCTGGCAAAACCATGCAGAAGATAAAAAGAATAATTACCTGAAAGTGCGGCTGAAAGGCAGCGATGGCAACAGCTTTGGCCTGGGCGCAAAACTAATTGTTTCGGCAGCAGATGGTTTTCAGCAGTTGCAGGAGCTGCAGCTTACCCATGGCTTTCAATCTTCTGTGGAACCCTGTTTGTTTTTCGGTCTGGGCAAACGCACCAGCGTTCAGCTGCAGGTGATTTGGCCCAATGGAAAAACGCAGACCTTGAACAACCAGTCGGCTAATCAAACCATTGTGCTGGAGCAAAAAAATGCGGCAGATGAATTGAAAAAGGAAATGACTGCACCACAGCTGTTCACAGAACTAATAAATGAAAAGCCGGTTTTCACCCATATTGAAGACGACTACAATGATTTTAAAAAGGAACCACTGCTGCCGCACCAGTTTGCCAAAAACGGCCAGGCCCTGGCTACAGGCGATGTAGACGGCGACGGCAAAATTGATTTTTTTGCAGGCGCAGGCAAGGGTCAGTCAGCAGGAATTTTTATAAACGAAGGCGGCGGCAAATTTACTGAACAGGGCACCGATCTTTTTTCCACCCAAACTGCTTTTGAAGCAAGTGCGGCTGTTTTTGCAGACCTGGACAATGATAAAGACCTGGATTTGTATGTGGTTAGCGGTGGCAATGAAGCCCATTTCCAGGATCATATTTACTGGAATGACGGGAAAGGAAATTTTAGTGTCAAAGAAAATGTATTGCCGGTGACTGCCGCTTCCGGTGGCGCTGTTGTGGTGTTTGACATGGACGGAGATGGTGATCTTGATATCTTTCGTGGTAGCCAGGTATCTACAGGGTCCTATCCTTTGGCGCCTGCCAGCTACTTGTTTGAAAACGATCATGGTGTATTTAAAGACGTAACACCCGCTGCATTGAAAAACATCGGTATGATCAGCACGGCAGCCGTGGCAGATATTAATAAGGATGGCGTAAAGGACCTGGTACTGGCCGGCGAATACATGCCTGTGACAATAGTGTACGGGCAAAATAAACCGCCTTATTTTAACGAAGCGGGCATAAAAGCCATTCCACATTCTTCCGGCTGGTGGAACATCGTGAAGTTGGAAGATATAGACAATGATGGAGATCTTGATATTATTGCCGGCAACCACGGATTGAACAGCCAGATGAAAGCAAGTGCAGCAACACCCGTAACCATAGATGCGGCGGATATTGACAACAATGGATCAATGGATGCGCTGACCAGTTATTTTATACAGGGTAAAAATTACCCTATGCCTTCAAGAGATGAATTGCTGGACCAGACGCCATCTTTAAAAGGCAAGTTCTCTTCTTACAAGGCCTATGCAGATGCTACAGTAAAAGATATCTTTACAGAAGACCAACTGAAAAAAGCGGTACACCTGGAAGCAGAAGAATTCAGATCGGGGGTGTTTATAAATGAGAAAGGTGATTTCAGTTTCGCACCCTTTGGTAACGAAGCCCAGGTATTTCCCGTTCGGGATCTTTTGGTAGCAGATTATAATCATGACGGGCTGAAAGATTTGCTGCTGGCCGGCAACAATTACGCCGTGCGGGCGCAGTCGGGGAGGTACGATGCAGGTAAGGGGCTTTTGCTGCTGCAAAAAAAAGAAGCCGGTTTTCTGCCTTCGCTCAACACCGGTTTTCATGCAGCCAGGGATACACGTAAATTGATTGCTATCGATAATTTAATAATAGTGGGTAATAACAATGATGTTCTCCAGATTTTCAAAATTAATTAGCGCACTGGTTTTGTTATTGACAGTAAACAGCGCCGGCGCACAGTACAAAGATGCAGGTGTGGCGGGCAAGTGCCTGCAGGTGCTTACAGATGTGATGATCCGCGATATTACTTCTCCCCTGGTGGCCAGCCGCGATTATGCCTATACCATGATTGCATTTTATGAAGCAGCCCGCTATGCAGACAGCAATTACCGTAGTTATGGCGGACAGCTGAACGGACTTACGGAGTTGCCCGTACCGGACAGGTTGCAGGTATATGATTGGCAAATTGCAGGTACCACCGCTTTTTATAAAACTGCTTACGCCTTTGTATTTTCAAAAGATATTTTTCAGAAAGACTGGAATACACTGCAGACAAAACTAAAAAAACGCATAGCCTCAAAGGAGGTGTATAACAGGTCTGTTGCCTTTGGCGAACAGGTAGCCGCGCATATTATTGCCTGGTCAAAAACAGATAACTACATACATACACGCACGCTGCAGCGATTTACGCCTTCCAAAGAACCAGGCACCTGGCAGCAGACAGCACCCGATTATATGGAAGCCGTAGAGCCTTACTGGAACCAGATACGCCCGATGGTACTGGAAAAGCCCGACGCTATTGCTATCCCGGCGCCTGCGGTCTACAAATCAGAAAAATTTATGGCAGCCTGTAAAGAAGTGTTTGATACCAGGCAGCAACTGACCAATGATCAAAACTGGATTGCCAATTTCTGGGATTGTAATCCCTTTGCCACAAGAACAGTAGGGCATTTAATGTACAGCATAAAGAAACTTTCTCCTGGTGGCCACTGGATGGGTATTGCCGGTGTAACCGTCAATAAAACAAAGCAGCCCCTGGTGCCGGCGCTGGCTACCTACAGCATGGTATCGATAGCCCTGTTTGATGCCTTTATTGCCTGTTGGGATGTAAAGTACAAGACTAACTATATAAGACCTGTAACCGCTATTCAGCAATTAATGGCGCCCTCCTGGGATCCGGTGCTGCAAACACCGCCTTTCCCGGAATACCCCAGTGGTCACAGTGTCATTTCCATGGCATCGGCTGCTGTGCTCACCAGTATGTATGGAGAAGCATTCGCTTACACAGACAATACAGAAAAACCTTATGGGGTAGACAACCGGTCTTATCCTTCTTTCTATGCTGCTGCGTCGGAAGCCGCCATCAGCAGGCTGTATGGCGGTATTCACTTCAGGGAAGCCATAGAAAATGGCAGTGCGCTGGGTAAAAAGATTGGGGATTACATTGTTCAAAAAATCAGTCTGAAAGCAGTTAAATAGGATAGCTTGGTTTAATATAGCCATTACCGAAAGCGCCTGCGCATTCTTTTTTTGCAGCACTGTGCCATAAGGTAAAACAAGCCGGAGTCCGTATATTAGCATGTCTTTGTTTTGCCAGGACAAAATCTCCTTACAACGAAAACATGCCAATGAATACACCTGCAGCAACCACCGCATTTTTTTGCGCACTTTGTATAGTCAGTTTTTGTACTTCCTGTAATAACGATGAAGGCCACCAGGCTGCAAATACAGTGCACGACAGTGTGGCGCAGAAAGGTTCTTATGCGTATGACGCTGCTTTCCTTAAACAGCATACCGGTGAAGTGCTTGAATTAAAAAGCCCCGATGGCAGCGGCAAAGTACTGTTGTCTGCACAATACCAGGGCAGGGTAATGACCAGTACCGCCTCCGGAGACAGTGGCAGTAGTTTTGGCTGGCTAAACTACGACCTGATTGCAGCAAAGGAAAAAAGAAAGCAATTCAACCCCGTGGGTGGCGAAGAGCGTTTTTGGATGGGCCCTGAAGGCGGGCAGTATTCTATCTATTTCAAAAAAAATGATTCTTTCAATATTGCGCACTGGCAGGTGCCTTCCTTCATAGATACAGATCCCTGGAAAGTGAAACAGGCAGACAGCAGCGCTGCTACCTTTTCTGCCGATGCCGGTTTTTCCAATTATAGTGGTACTGCATTTTCTCTGCACATAGAAAGAAAAGTAAGTCTGTTGGCAAAAGAAGCGCTGCAGCAGGTGTTAAAAACCAGTATTCCTGCAGGACTGCATTTTGTAGGGTTTGAAACCATCAATACCATTACCAATAACGGCAAGGAAGATTGGTCAAAAGAAAAGGGCCTGCTTTCTGTATGGCTGCTGGGTATGTTTACACCGGGCCCGGAAACAAAGGTGATCATCCCTTTTTATCCCATACCCAATGCAAAAAAATACATTACGGCAGATTATTTTGGCGCCATACCACCTGAGCGATTAAAGGTAACAGACAGTGTGCTGTATTTTACCTGCGATGGTAAATACCGCAGCAAAATAGGACTGTCGCCCCTGGTGGCCAAACCCATTGCTGCTGCTTTCGATTTCAAAAAAAATGTACTCAGTGTTGTAATCCCGGAAATAGACAAAAACGGTGCTTATGTAAACAGTAAGTGGGAATTGCAGAAGCAGCCTTATAAGGGAGATGTGATAAATTCTTACAATGATGGTCCGCTGGCAAATGGTACACAAATGGGGCCCTTCCTGGAAATAGAATCCTCCTCTGCAGCGCTGGCATTAAAAAAATCAGCAAAGGGCGTTTACCGGCAAACCACCTGTCATTTCCAGGGAGACTTTGCCGCCCTGCAGGTGCTGGCCAAACAATTGCTGGGGGTAGACCTGGATGCGGTAAAAAAGTAGACTATCGGCGACAATCAAAAAATAATTTAAAATACAGCAAATGAAAAAAATTACAGGTGCTTTATTTATTTGTGTAGCGGTGACGGCCTCTGCCTTCGCGCAGCAAAAATTTGGAGGTATAGATAATAATATGGGTAATATTTTCCGGATGTCTGATGCTAAATCGCGTTCCATCAGTCCGGAGAATTTTAATGGCGAGAAAGGCAAAGGCGGTATGGCTACTACCGGCACTGGTGCCAGTGCTTCGCGTGATTTGGGAAAGGGGTGGAAGGTGAGCCCCAGCGTAGTAATTAAATCCAAAACGGTGTATACGGTAGCAGAGATAGACGGTCCTGGTTCTGTACAGCATATTTGGATGACGCCTACCGGCAACTGGCGTTATTCCATCCTGCGTTTTTACTGGGATGGTGAAACTACGCCTTCGGTAGAAGTACCTGTGGGTGATTTTTTTGGAATGGGCTGGGGGCAATATTCGCCGTTGCAATCGCTGGCGGTGTGTGTAAATCCCGGCAGTGCCTTTAACTGTTACTGGCCTATGCCTTTCCGTAAGAAGTGCAGAATTACCATGGAGAATATAGACGACAGGGATATGGTGCTGTATTACCAGGTAGATTATGTGCTCACCGAAGTCCCCAATGACGCCGCCTATTTTCACGCGCAGTTCCGCAGGGTAAACCCACTGCCGCTGAAAACAGACTACGTACTGATTGACAGTATTAAAGGCAAAGGACAATATGTAGGTACCTATATGGCATGGGGCGTTCATAACAATGGCTGGTGGGGCGAAGGAGAAATCAAATTCTTTATGGATGGAGATACAGAGTATCCGACTATTTGCGGTACCGGCACAGAGGACTACTTCTGCGGCTCCTATGATTTTGACACCCGTAAGAAAAATAGTGCCGGCGTAGAAGAAGTGAATTATACTGAATTTTCTACACCTTATGCAGGTCTGCACCAGGTAATAAAAGGAGACGGTCATTACAGCATTGCACAGCGTTTTGGTTTGTACCGCTGGCATATTGCAGACCCTATCCGTTTCGAAAAAAGTTTGAAAGTAACCATCCAGGCTTTGGGCTGGCACAGCGGTGGCCGTTATCTGCCTTTGCAGGACGATATTGCTTCTACCGTATTCTGGTACCAGGCAGAACCGCATGGCAGTTTTCCAAAGCTGGCAGATAAGGATGGACTGGAAGTGAATTAGTTGATTGGTTTGTTAGTTGACCGGTTGATTGGATTTTGGGATTGGGAATTTTTTCGCCGCTGTTGGTGCCTGCCTGCCGGTAGGCAGGTTTTCACCAACAGCCAGCATTCCAAATAGAAAATAGATTAATAGATGCCATATGAATAAGATAAAAAAACAATTGCTGACTGTAGCCGTCATTTTGATACATAGCAGCGTATTATTGGCCCAGCAAAGTTTTACCATCAGCAAAGACCGGTTAAAAGATAAAATCAAAGGTGGATGGGCAGGACAAACTATTGGCGTCACTTTTGGCGGTCCTTATGAATTTGGTTTCCAGGGAACCTTTATCGGCGACTACCAGCCCCTGAAATGGTATGATGGTTACCTGAAGAATACAATGTTAAATAACCCCGGCCTGTACGATGATTTGTACATGGATCTCACTTTTGTAGAAGTAATGGAAAAATATGGTTTGAATGCGCCGGTGGATTCTTTTGCCGATGCGTTTGCCCATGCAGGTTATATGCTCTGGCATGCCAACCAGGCCGGCCGCTACAATATATTAAATGGCATTAAAGCTCCGGCCAGCGGCCACTGGATGAATAACCCCCATGCAGACTGTATCGACTACCAGATAGAAGCAGATTTTGCAGGTTTAATGAGTCCGGGCATGCCCAATGCTGCTTCCGCTATCAGCGATAAGATAGGTCATATTATGAACTATGGAGACGGATGGTATGGTGGCGTATATGTGGGCGCCATGTATGCACTGGCATTTACCTCTTCAGATATCAATTATATTGTATCAGCGGCATTAAAAACCGTACCTGCACAAAGTGAATTTTACCAGTGCATCAATGATGTCATTGGCTGGCATAAAAAATACCCTGCAGACTGGAAGCAGACCTGGCTGGAAGTGCAGAAGAAATGGGCCAATGATATTGGTTGCCCCGATGGCGTTTTTGTGCCGTTTAATATCGATGCAAAAGTAAACGCTGCTTATGTAGTAATAGGATTATTGTATGGTGCAGGTGATTTTACCCGCACCCTGGAAATCAGTACCCGCTGCGGACAGGATGCAGATTGCAATCCTTCTTCGGCCGGGGGTATACTGGGCGCAGTGCTGGGCTATAATAAAATTCCAGCCTACTGGAAAATGGGTTTGACAGAAGCCGAGGACATCGATTTTAAATACACTTCTACCTCATTAAACAAGGTATATGAAACCAGCCTGAAACATGCACTGCAGAACATTGCAAACAATGGCGGTAAAGTAAATGGCAATACCATCAGCATCCCGGTTCAAAAGCCGGAACCCGTAAAATTTGAAAAAAGCTTTACCGGTTTATATCCTGTACTGAAAAAGGCAGCTGCATGGTCGGCTGCAAAAGATGAAATTAATTTTGACTTTGAAGGCACCGGTTTTGTGTTGCGCGGTGAATCGGCCAAATGGGGCAGTAATGGTGATTTTGTGCACCACGCTGCTGTGTATATAGATGATAAACCTGCTGTACCGGTAGAACTTCCTTTTAATTATACCACCAGGAAATATGAATTGTTCTGGCAGTATGGCTTACCAAAAGGGCATCATACGGTAAAGATGAAAATAAGCAACCCGTCTGCCGAGTATGAAATCCGTTTGCAGGATGTAATTGTGTATGATGATAAACTGGTAGACGGCATCAGGGCAAACCAAAAATAGACAGCATTAAAAAAATATTAATTAAGTAACTGACAGGACAACCGGGTTAGCATACAGCGGATTTTATAAACAACTTTGCCTTACACCATATATCCTGTATATAATAACCCTTTACCCTGCAACTCCTTTATCACGCTTAATAAATTTTTCTTTCATGAAAAAACAATTGTACGGTGTTTTATCTATGACGGCAGTTTTGATGATACTGCTGTCCTGTAACAACAATGAAACGGATGCAAAAACAGCAGAAACAGCTGTTGTCAAAGACAGCAACAGTGTAACAGACAACTGGAAACTGGGGGTGCAGCTGTGGACATTCCGCATGTACACTATCTCGGAAGCATTGCAGAAGGCCGACAGCTGTGGCATCAAATACATAGAAGCTTTCTGGGGCCAGGCACTGGGTGCAGATACAAAAGACACTTTTGGCATCAGCATGACGCAGGCCGGCAGGGATAAGTTAAAAGAGTTGCTAAAATCGCACAATATACAAATGGTGGCCATGGGCGTTATTTCTCCCCGTACAAAAGAAGAATGGGTGGATGCGTTTAAACTGGCAAAAGAATTCAACCTGCAATACATTACTGCCGAACCAATAAAACCTTTATGGGATGTGGTAGACAGCCTGGCAGGTTTTTACGCTATTAAAGTGGCCATTCACGATCACCCCAAGCCCAATGCTTTTTCCAATCCTGATTCTGTACTACTGGCTATGCAGGGCCATCCCAATATAGGCGCCTGTGCAGACATTGGCCACTGGGCACGCAATGGGTTGGATATTGTTGACTGCCTTAAAAAACTGGAAGGACATGTATATGGCGTTCACCTGAAGGATATCACGGTATTTGACAATCCAAAAGCACCAGATACCACCGTTGGCAAAGGGGTTATACAATTTACACCTGTGTTTGAAGAACTGAAAAGACAAAAATTTGCCGGTATGCTTTCTATTGAACATGAATCAAACTGGTATAACAGCGTACCCGATGTAATTGAGACAGTGAAATTGTACAATGAAGAAGTAAAGAAATTAAAATAGGAAAGGTATAGGGTAAAGCGTGTAAGGCATATGGCATGTGGCAATGTTCCTTCCCTGCACCCTGTACCATACGCCATTTACCTTAATATTAATGCCATGAAATTTTCTATTATTCTCTCTGTTGTTTTTTTGTTGACCGTCAGCACACAGGCCAATGTTACCCTGCCAAAAGTATTCAGCAGCAATATGGTGTTGCAGCGCGATAAGCCGGTAAGAATCTGGGGCTGGGCTGCCAAAGGTGAAAAAGTTACCGTACAGTTTAACACCCAAAAAATAGTTTCCAAAGCTGGTGCCAACGGAGATTGGCAGGTAACCCTGCAGCCCATGCCTGCAGGCGGACCGTATGAACTGGCAATCTCCGGACAAAACAGGCTGGTCTTCTCCAATATTCTTATGGGTGATATCTATATCTGCAGCGGTCAGTCTAATATGGAATGGATACTTAAAAACACCAACAACGCTGCCAATGAAATCGCTGCAAGCGCTTATCCCAATATCCGATTGTTTACCGTGAAGAAGGCCATGAGTTTTTCGGAGAAAAAGGATGTAGAAGCAACTCCCTGGGAGGAATGTGCACCCTCTACATCAGGCGACTTTTCTGCCGTAGCCTATTTCTTTGCAAGAAAGCTGGTGAAAGATATCAATGTTCCCATCGGGTTAATTCATACGTCCTGGGGTGGTACCAATATAGAAGCCTGGACCAGTTGGGAAATTATGTCGAAGACCGCTGATTACAGCAAAGTAGACCTGGTGAAAATGGAAGCGGACAGGGCGACATCAGAAAAAAAACAGCAGGACTTCCAGGCCTCCCTGAAAAATGACAAGGGAGATGCGGAAAAATGGTATGACCCTGCAACAGCTGTTCCCGGATGGAAGAATATCAAGCTGCCGCAGTTATGGGAGCAGACGGAGATTGGCAATGCCGACGGTATTGTATGGTTTAAAAAAGAATTTGAATTGCCGGCCTCCTTTAGTGGCAAAAAAGCAATGCTTGGCCTGGGACCTATTGACGATAACGACGTTACTTATATCAACGGTCATCAAATAGGCGCTATCAACAGCTATAATACAGATCGTATATATGAAGTAGCGGCGGCCAACCTGCATCCGGGGAAGAACACCATTATCGTAAAAGTAACAGACAACGGCGGTGGTGGAGGTATCTACGGCAATCCGGAACAACTCTTCCTGCAGTCTGGTGCTGAAAAAATAAGTCTTGCCGGTGAATGGCAGTACAAGGCATCGGTGCTGAGTACTTCTTTTGGTGTTTCCAATGCTGGCCCCAATGGTTTTCCTTCGCAGTTATACAATGCCATGATTGCACCGCTAACGCCTTTTGCTATTAAAGGGGCCATCTGGTACCAGGGAGAATCAAATGCCGGTGAATCTTTTAAATACCGGAGCTTATTCCCGGGAATGATCAATAACTGGCGTAACAAATGGCGCGATGCATTTCCTTTTTTCTGGGTACAGCTGGCCAATTTTATGAAAGCTGATTCAATACCTGTACAAAGTGGTTGGGCCGAACTGAGGGAAGCACAGAGCATGACACTGCAGTTACCGCAAACCGGCCAGGCGGTCATTATAGATATTGGTGAAGCCGGCGATATTCACCCCCGTAACAAACAGGATGTGGGCTACCGGTTGGCATTAGCCGCTGAGAAAGTAGCCTACAATAAAGATATCGTGTATTCAGGCCCGGTGTACCAGTCAATGTCAGTTGCCGGCGATAAAATCATTTTACAGTTTACCAATACCGGCAGTGGCCTGGTAGCAAAAGACAGGTACGGCTACCTGAAGGGTTTTTCCATTGCAGGCAGTGATCAGCATTTTGTTTGGGCCAAAGCAAGTATAGAGGGCGATAAAGTAATTGTGTACAGCGGTGCAGTAGCCAACCCTGTAGCAGTAAGGTATGCCTGGGCCAATAATCCGGATGATGCGGGTTTGTATAACAAAGAAGGGCTTCCTGCATCACCGTTCCGTACGGATAGCTGGAAGGGGATCACGGAGAAATAGTTCTTAGTTTATAGTTTTTAGTTCTTAGTCCGTTTGCCAGTTTCGCCTTTATTGTGTTTTTTTTCG
>JANPGT010000884.1:0-8833 GCA_031424135.1 Chitinophagaceae bacterium | reverse complement strand
CGGAAGATGCAAAGCGGAGCAGGCTCCCGTAGGTGCAGCAGTACTCAAAGGCCTGCGGTACTGGGTAATGATTGCCGATAACCAGCGCGATAATAACGGCACTCCCGATATTGTAGGCTTTGCCATCCACGATCGCAACGGCAACCGCATTGCCTATGGCACCGGCCCCTTAAAAGGCAATATCACGGTAGCGCCCAAATAACAACGGCATTACCAGCGCCGGGTGGCTGTTTGCCCCCGGCGTTATAACAAACGGGCAGCAAAGTATTTCGCCGTCCAATGCATCGGTACAGCATGAAAACTGAACACCATGCATAGACCAGTCACCTCATTTATTCTGCTAAAATCTACCACATGCGCTTTTTTTCCTGGCTACTGGGTTCTGACACCCGCCGGGTGCTGGTCCTTTGCTCCGGCATCCTTTTAATGGCTGGCTTTATTGCTTATTTCACTCTTACCGGCATGTACGCCATGAGCTACCGCCTGTATGCACCACTGGAAGAAGCCAATAACATCAGGGCGGCATTCTTTAAAGAAGACAGCATGAAAAATGCGCTGAGCCGGGAAAAGATGGATTTGCTTAAAATGGAGTATCATGTGCTGGAAAAATTCAAATACCACCACAAGGAAACAGGCCGTGTCTATTATTCCAATTACTATTCTTTTACAGTAGTGCTGGGCATGTCTGTTGTTTTAACCGCCGTGCTGGTATTCCTGATTGCCAGCAAAGGCTGGCTTTCGTCCAGCATATTATTGAAGGGGGCGTTCTGCACCCTTTTCTGCATCTCCAGCTTCCTGGGCTTTCTGACAGTTACCCTGCAGCAAAAAGAGAACTATGAAAATAATTTTAAGCAATACCTCTACTACGATAAGATCCAGAACAACATTATCACATTTGTAAAAACATCCGACCAGTACGACCCCGCAAGGGCCGGCCGGGTGGTGGACAGTTTTATTATTGCAGTGAACAATGACCTTCGGCTGAACAACCAGTTTTTCCTCACCATTGATGCCAACAAAGCCGCCATCGACGATATCAGCAGCAAACTGGGAAAGACACTCAACAATAAACCCTGACCAATACAGGCATGGCCGGATTAGCATAAATTACAGGCAGAAACGGTAGACATGCATTCAGAAAAAGAAAAAATGCTGGCAGGTAATCTCTACAACGCAGCAGATTCCCAACTGCAGCTGGAAAGAAGAAAAGCGCGCCTGCTGATGAAACAGCTGAATGATTCGCGCGACGATGAAACAGTATTGCGCCGGCAACTACTGGGCGAACTGCTGCCCGGCCATGGTAAAAATTTATGCATAGAACCTCCCTTCTTCTGCGACTATGGTTATAATATCCGTATGGGCGATAATGTTTTTTTAAATTTCAATTGCACCCTGCTGGATGTGATGACCATCATCATTGGCCATTACACTCTTATTGGCCCCAACGTGCAGATTTATACGGCCATGCACCCAATGAACTGGCAGCAAAGATCCGCCGGCGATGAGTTTGCAAAAGCAGTCGTTATCGGGTCTCATGTATGGATTGGGGGCGGCGCTATCATTTGTCCCGGTGTTACCATTGGCCACCGCTGCGTAATCGGTGCCGGGAGTGTAGTTACCAGAGAGATACCCGACGATTCCTTTGCAGCCGGCAATCCCTGCAGGGTGATAAAACAGCTCGAAAAATAAGAATATGATCTGTAAACGTATTCAGCCATGTGCCCTGGTAAGCCAGTTCGTAAAAGAATATGTGCTGCTGCACATGCAATTCAACCCACAGGCTGCTACCCCTGTTAAAACATATCCCGTTAACCCGGAATCAGGTATCACATTGTTGATTAGAGGGCAATTGCGCGCGGAAAGTCCTGCACTTAATTTATCAGAGAATAAATATCCCGCCTATGTATTCGGCCAGCCCAACAGCCGGCAAAATTTTCATCTTACCCACGAGTTTATGCTGGTACATATACGGTTTCACGCCGGAGGCCTGTTCCGCCTTCTTAAAATTCCCATGCAGGAACTATTGCATACCAGCATTGATGCTGAATTAATTTTCGGGAAAGAAATTACCTCACTCACCAACCAGCTGGCCAATACAAACGCTTACGCAGCTATTCCCACTGTACTGGACGCGTGGCTTTATAAGAAAATCAACCGGTTGAAAAATACCGAACAACCCGTTGACCGTATTGGACGGCTGATAGCTGCAAACCCGCAGGACTTCAACCTGGTAAAAGCAGCGCGGGAAGCCTGCCTGAGTATCCGCCAGTTCGAAAAAAGATTTACACAGCAAATTGGCATCACCCCAAAATACTTCGCAAGAATTTGCCGGTTTTACCAGGCCTACGGACTAAAAGAAGCAAAACCCGGGCTCGACTGGCTGAGCATTGCTGTACAAACAGGTTATAACGATTACCAGCACCTTGTAAAAGACTTCAAACAATTTGCCGGCGTCACCCCAAACGTACTTATCAGCGAAGCCGCGCAAAACCCTGAACGGATACTCAATATTGCACCCGAATTTACAGGTGTCTAAAAAAACGACGATTTTTTACCACCATCCATCAATCCTGTTTTTTGATTTTTGTACAAACAAAATACAATCATCAAAAAAACAAACACCATGCAGGATTCTTTTATTCTTAAAGAAAACGAAAGCCGTCATCAGCAAACCTATAATGTATTGGGTATGGATGTTTACCTGAAGGTTGCAGGATCTGATACTGGTGGCCAACTAAGTATGTTTGCAGCCACCTACAAAAAAAACCAGGGACCGCCATTGCACCTTCACAACGTAGATGAGCTCTTTTATATAAGCGCAGGAACATTTCTATTGCAGGCGGGAGAAAACAGGTACACGGCCACGACAGGCGACACGGTATTTGTGCCCCGCAATATGCCCCACGCTTTCCTTACACTGAGTGATACTGCCAGTATGCTCTTTGTGGTAAGCCCCACAGACAATGTAGAAATATTGTTTTCGCGGTTAAATGCGTACCCCTTCCCCCCTGCTGTTGAAGAAGTGGTAAGGCTGCATGAAGAGCTGGGCTTAAAAATTGTTGGACCGCCCATACAAATCTGAGGAGTACGGGACGCTGGATTATTTACATTTGAATTATATTCGTTGCCCAAAAAAACAGCAATGGACATAAAAGTAATCGCGTTTGATGCAGACGATACACTCTGGGTAAACGAACCTTATTTCCAGGAAACAGAAAAAAAATTTTGTGCACTGCTGGAAGATTACCTGCCCCATCATACTGTTGCACAGGAATTGTTCAAAACCGAAATGGCCAACCTGGCTTTATATGGCTACGGTATAAAGGGCTTTATGCTGAGCATGATTGAAACCGCCTTAAAAGTCTCCGGCAATACCTTAAACACCTCCATCATTGAAAAAACCCTGCAGTATGGAAAAGAGCTGCTGGAGAGACCCATTGAAATGCTGGAAGGTGTAGAGCAGACATTGCAGGCGCTGGCTGGCAAATACAGGCTGGTGGTAGCTACCAAGGGAGATTTGCTTGACCAGGAAAGAAAACTGAAAAAATCAGGCATTGAACATTATTTCCACCACACAGAAATCATGAGCGATAAGCAGGAGAAAGACTACCTGAAACTGGTGAAGCACCTTGATATTCCACCTTCCGCTTTTTTGATGATCGGAAATTCGCTTAAATCTGACGTGATGCCGGTACTGGCCATCGGTGGCCACGGTGTACATGTGCCCTACCATACTACCTGGGTCCATGAACAGGTAACCCACCAAATTGAACACCCTAATTTTAAACAGCTGACGCATATCAGCGAAATTTTGCCTTTCTTGCTTTCATGAAATCACCGGCATCTTTACCAAAATGCGAATTGCACCTGCACCTCGACTGCTCACTGAGTTATGAGGTAGTGGCAAAAATAGATCCTTCTGTCAGCCGTGAAGATTACCTGAAGGATTTTGTAGCACCACAAAAATGTTTGCATCTGGCCGATTTCTTAACCCGTGCGGTAAAAGGATTTGCGTTAATGCAAACCAAAGAACAATTACAATGGGTGGTGCAGGATTTGTTTAAGCAGCTGGCTGCAGATAATATGCTGTATGCAGAGATAAGATTTGCGCCTTTGCAGCACCTGCAGCAGGGGCTTACTCCCTACGAAGTGGTAGCCGCCACCGAACAGGCCACCGCTGCTGCGGTCAAAGAAACAGGCATTGAAGCCCGGTTGATTCTTTGTACCCTGCGCCATTATACCGCTGCGCAAAGCATGGAGACTGTAAAACTGGTGGAGCAGTTTTCTCATGGCTATGTGGCCGGTTTTGATATTGCCGCCGATGAAGCCGGCTTTCCCATCAACAATCATATTGCCGCATTTACGTATGCAAAAGAAAAAGGCATCCCATGTACGGCGCATGCGGGTGAGGCAAGGGGGGCCGACAGTGTTTGGGAAACCTTACAGTATTTTGGTCCCAGCCGCATTGGCCACGGTGTAAGAAGCATTGAAGACAAAAAATTGGTAGAACACCTGCGCAAGAATAAGATTCACCTGGAAATCTGCCCCACCTGCAATGTGCTGATAGATATTTATGATCAATACGAAGACCACCCGGTAGACACCCTGTACAAAGCCGGCGTGTCACTGAGCATCAATACTGATACCCGCACCATTACAAATATTTCTTTAAGCCGTGAGTACGAAAAATTGCAGGCGCATTTTGGCTGGACAACAGCCGATTTTTACCAATGCAATGTATATGCGCTGGACGCAGCATTTATACCCGCCGCACTAAAAGCCACGCTGCTTGAAAAGCTGGAACAGGCGTATAAAGACTGGCAGCATTCCGGTTAAACCTGGCAGGCGGTCAACAGGATTTATTGGCTTACCGCAAACAATACCAAAACTATGTTGTTCTTCTTCCAAAATGACCATGCCTGCAGTTACGCTGATATTCCCCCACCAGTTGTTTGAAAACCATCCGTCTGTTCTGCCGGGGCAGCAGGTGTACCTGGTAGAAGAATGGCTATTTTTTCGTCAGTATAAATTCCACCAGCAAAAGATTGTACTGCACCGCGCCAGTATGAAAACCTATTTTGATTTTCTGCACAGGCGTAAAGTAGACGTAGTGTATATTGAAGCCACTGATGAACGTTGCGATACAAGGAAACTGATTGCCTGGCTGCAGCAGCAAAAGATAAGAAGTGTGCGTTTTGCAGACCCGGCCGACTTCCTGCTGCGCAAAAGAATTACCCGCACCTGCAGGCAACTTGGCCTGCAGTATACAGAAGATACCAGCCCCAATTTCCTGAATACCCTGCAGGAGGTAAACCCCTGGTTCGACAAAAAGAAAACTTATTTTCAGACCGCCTTTTATATTGAGCAGCGAAAAAAGCGCGGCATTTTACTGGACGGTGGTGGACAGCCATTGGGTGGTCAGTGGAGTTTCGATGCAGACAACAGGAAAAAATTCCCCGGTACAGCGCAGGCACCGGTACTAAGTTTCCCCGTAGAAAATAAATATGTAACCGAAGCAAAAGCCTATGCTGCAGCACATTTTACCAGCAACTACGGCAATACAGACAGGTTTGTTTATCCAACCAGCTTTGCAGCAGCGGAAGAATGGCTGGATGATTTCCTGGAAAAACGTTTTGAACAATTTGGCGTTTATGAAGATGCCATAGCAGCAAAAGAATATTACCTGCACCATTCCGTTATCAGTCCCTTGCTTAATATTGGGCTTTTATCTCCGCAACAGGTGGTAGACAAAGCACTGTCAGCCGCAGCAAAATACCATATCCCGCTTAATTCAACAGAAGGTTTTATCCGGCAAATCATTGGCTGGCGCGAATTCATCAGGATAGTCTATGAGCGTGAAGGCGTAAGGCAAAGAACCACCAATTACTGGCAATTTACCAGGAAGATACCGGCAGCTTTCTGGACCGGCACTACCGGTATACTGCCGGTTGATAATGTGATCAGGAAAAACCTGTCAACGGGTTATAACCACCATATAGAAAGGCTGATGGTGATGGGTAATTTTATGCTGCTCTGCGAGTTTGACCCCGATGAAGTATACCGCTGGTTTATGGAAATGTATGCAGATGCCTACGACTGGGTGATGGTACCAAATGTCTATGGCATGACGCAATTTGCTGATGGCGGACTGATGACCACAAAACCCTATATCAGCGGCAGCAACTACCTTTTAAAAATGAGTGACTATGCCGCGCATGCAAAAACATGTAAAGACGGCGATGGCAGCTGGACAATTATCTGGGACGCCTTATTCTGGCGCTTCATGCATGTACACCGTGATTTCTTTTTGCAAAATCCCCGGCTTGGTATGCTGGTGAATACATTTGATAAAATGCCTGCTGAAAAAAGAAAAAAACATATTGATACCGCTGAAAAATACCTGGACAGTTTATGACAAGAAAAAAACCATGGAACCGTGTAAACCTGCCGGTGTACAGCATCAGCAGCAGGCAGGGAGATCAGCATAACATGCATATCATTACCTATGCTTCGCAAATCAGCATGCAGCCAAAACAATTTGTCTGCGGGGTATACCATGGTACTAAAACGCTTGAGAATATAGAAGCCAGTGAAAGTTTTGTGTTGCAGTTACTGGCGGCGCAACAATACCGCATGGTAGATCTGCTGGGTAAAAAAAGCGGGCATACCGTTGATAAAATTACCCGGCTGCAGAAAAGAAAAGAGCTGGAAGAATGGAACGGCTTTTACATATTGAAAAACTGCCTGGCCGTTATGCAGCTGAATATCTCCGGAAGTTTTGAAGGCGGCGATCACAGGGGATTTATATGTAATGTAACCGCGTATAAAAATCTGCACGATGGTGACCCTCTTACACTTGAAATACTAAGAGCACATAAATTAATCCGCATATGATACCGGCTTAGACTATTGCTTGCGCATCAGGTCAAGAAATTTTCTATCCAGCTTATGTCCGTACCAGTCTTCGCAGGCAACGTCCGTACGGCCAGCATCCAGCACCCCAAAATCGCCGATGAAATTCCAGATGGCAAAGCCAATACCTGCAGTGGTAAGAATGTCCAGCACATCAGTAAACCATGCTATAAAAACGGCATGCGGGGTTTTGTTCCAGCAACCGCATTCGCCGCAATGCACCCCTACCCCTTTTGCCATGATGTCTTTCCAGGGCTGGTAAAATTTCTCCAGCATTGTTTTGTCAAGGTATTTATCACCCACCTGGCCCGGCCATTTTGGTTCCGGTAAATGATCAATATCCTTATTGGCCCAGGGCGCTTTATAATGAGAAATAGTGCCAGGGTGATAGCCCCTGCAGCTTTGACCAATGTTCAAATCTGCTATTTCAGGAATGGGATTGGTGCCTACACTGTTGCCATCTGCAATAACCAGGTGCTGTGCATTTTCTTTCCTGATGGCTTCCGCAGCCGCTTTCGCCACTTTGCGGTAAATATCGCCCGGCACCGCGCTGGATTTTGAGTGCTGATCATTCATATCCTCCCGCATGGCAGGTTCGTTTACCAGGTCGAAACTGATTTTTTTGGAAGAAACATTTTTGTATTTTTTCGCCCAGAAATTCCAGTGAAAATAAAACGCGTTTTGTGCAGCTTCGTCTTTCCATAAATTATAGGGTTCATTAAACCCGGCGTTGATGCAATAGCCGGGTGCACGGTGCAGGTTAAGGCTTACATGCATATTGTATTGATGGCCCAGTGCTACCAGCGCATCTATTTTATCTGTCATCTCTGTATTGATCTTATATACATCATCCGGTGTAATATTTTTACTGCGATCAATACTCAGGTAGCGCGGGTAGGCAATGGGAATACGTACAAAATCAAAACCCCAGTCGCGCATCCATTTGAAATGATCGGCTATGGTTACCGGCCCCTGCGCGGGGTTGGGTGAAAAGAAATCCAGCAGGTTAAATCCTTTCCAGCGGGGCAAAGCATTTTTGAGTGGTGCAGGCGCAGCGATAGCAGCGATATCTGTGAGGCTGAGGCCAACGGAGGCCAGTGCTGTTTTGCTGATAAAAGATTTCCGGTTCATATTTTTTTGCTTTACAATCAATGCTAAAATACGAAACAAACAGTGCAGAAACCGATACAACTGTGTGCTGCCGATGAAAGTTTGATTAAACAAACCAGGCGCATGCCGGGCTTTGCATAAGCAGCCTCTTATTGAATTTTCCGGAAAGTAATATTCACCCTGCCACTTACAGGCATGCTGGTCTTTGGCAGCTGGTGCATCCAGCAATGCTGTGTCTCGCCCTTCATCAGCAGGCAACTGCCTGGGTGCAGCAGTAATTTTTTCTTCAGCGCTACCTGTGTTTTGTGTCGAAAGGCAAATACTCTTTCACTTCCAAAAGAAAGCGATGCAATAACTGGGTTGATGCCGAGCGCCCGTTCTGCGTCTGTATGCCAGCCAACGCTGTCACTGCCGCTGCGGTAATAGTTCAGCAGGGCCGAATTAAAAGAATAGCCAGTAATATCTTCTATATACTTTTTTATGTCCAGCAGCAGGTGGTTCCAGGGCAGCGGATGATTGGCAATACCTGAATATTGGTAATTCTTTCCTTCATCACCGTACCATGCAGTAAGCCGGGGCAAATTAACCTGCTTTCCAAAACAAGGCATGGTGTCCTGTTTCCAGGCAATGGTTTCCACCAGTTCCCTGAAAATAGCAGCCGCTTCTATCTCTGTAAAAAGATGGGTATACAGGTATACTTCGCCATTTACCGGCAAGATGTTATCAGATATCGTCAGCATCACCGTCATTGGTTTTACTGGCTTCCCAGGCAAGCATGGCTTTTTTGCGGATGCTGCCCCAGCGGTAGCCG
>JANPGT010000883.1:0-9444 GCA_031424135.1 Chitinophagaceae bacterium | reverse complement strand
ATTGAAAGCCTGCCTGCTGGTAATCGCGCAAATTGGCGTTAATGGCGGCAGGCACCGGGTAGGTGGCAACGTTGTCAATGTTCTGCAAACGATTTTTCCTTTCTTCCAGTCTTGCCTGCAGGGCAGTATCATTAAACTGGTCCTGCAATTGGTCTACCAGCGTCCAGTTGGTAGCCGGTAATTGCAGTACACCCCCTTTCACCTGGCCCATACGCATCAGTATGGCATATTTATTAATCCATTCTTCCGGCAGCATGCCCAGCGATCCGTCTTCCAGCAAAATAAACTGCTGCTTGTTAATAATGGCTTTGCGCAACTCCTGCAAAGGCACCAGCAGCCCGCCATAACTTACCCGGATGGTAATATCAAACCAGTCAATACGGCTGCCGGTATTTATTTCAATAACAGGCGTATGGGGATTGTATTTGAATTTCCTGAGTTGCTGCATACCAAAAACCGGGATACCCGCATCGCGAAGGGTATTGTAAAACCGAACGAACCAGTTCTGCTGCAGCGCTTCTTTAAAATTCAGGTGAAAATATCCATTGCGCTGAAAAGCAAATTTTGAATGCAGTTGCCGCACGGTAGCAATCAGTGCCTGCTCCGTTTCTTTTTTACGGATAACTTTATAAATAGTGCTGCTGGTTTCTATAATAGTTTCTGTTTCGTCCCAGTCTTCGGCTGCTACATCGCCATACAGCCATTGCAGTTTAATCAGCAGGAAGTTTTCATTCAGCTCACTCACAAATACCTGTGCAGCCGGTTCTTCATCTACAATTTCAGTTTTAATAATATCGCCCAGGTCTACCGTATATTTCTCCGCCAGCGGCTTTACCCTGGATGCCATAAAAGCTGCCTGTTCATTTTCAGGCACCTGCACAATCCCGTCTTTAAAAGTATCCAGCACAGGCAAATCTGGCTTTTGCAGTATAAAGTATTCGCTTCTGCTGCGCAGTAAAAAATGATTTCTTTCAAAATCAGTAACAGCAAAACGTTCATTGTTGATTACAATGAAACAGTACAGCTGCAACCAGCCGTTCTGCCGGGTAAGTGTAAAAGCCAGCGAAGGAACATATACACTCAGTGAAGCAGGTTTCAGCGAATAGGTGCCGAATCTATCGCCCCTGGGCTGGTGATAGATGTTTTTAAAGACCGGTGAAAAATATTTTAGTTCCTGCAGCACTTCGTACCTGAGGTTATTCAGCAATTCAATCTGTTCCGGATTCAGTTGATACAGCGGCGTGGGAGAATTTTTCAGGTAAGCATAACCATTTTTTACCAGGTGGGCAATCATGGCTTCACGGGTAACTTTTTTCAGTGCGCTTACCATTCCATCAGGCATTCCAAATAAATGAACGGTATGCGCAGCATTATCAAAAGGCATTTTTTTAAAACTCCTGGTTTGCTTTTTTTCCACCACCATCAGCAGTTCTATATTGATAAAACCTTTATTTTCCTGATTAAAATCCAGCAGTATACCGGCCTCATATTTCTGGCCATCCAATTTACCTTCGCCGTCATTAACAATAATGGTTCTTGCAGGTTTATCTGCCATACAGGTATTTTTGTTTCGGTTTTTTTGCGGCAGTCACCACAGCTAATCAGGTGACCGTTTTATAATTTTTTGTCTGCAAAAATACAGGATGCCCGGGCAACTGCATATTACAGCAGTATTTCTTTTTTCTAAACTGCTGCAGCCCGGCAGCGCACACAATTGTATCTTTGCAGCTGTAATTATTAAATAACAGACAACGGTTTCTTTCATCCACCAAGCCCTCAACTACCTGCAAACATGCCTACCATTACCGCAAGACTAACCGATATTTTTAACCGCCGCATATACCCCGCTGCTATTGTTTTTGAAAATGGCAAAATTGTTTCCATTACTGAGCTGGGTGCAGAGGCCGTACCCGCAGCCGGCTATATAATGCCGGGCTTTACCGATGCGCATGTACATATTGAGAGCTCTATGCTGGTGCCGTCAGAATTTGCCAGACTGGCTGTAGTACATGGCACAGTTTCCACCATCAGCGACCCGCATGAAATAGCCAATGTATGTGGATTTCCAGGCGTTGGTTTTATGATTGATGATGGCAAACGCGTTCCGTTTAAATTCAATTTTGGCGCCCCCAGCTGCGTGCCCGCCACCCCTTTTGAAACAGCAGGCGCCGCCATTGACGCAAAAGATATTGAGGCGATGCTGCAGCGCGATGAGATTAAATACCTCAGTGAGATGATGAATTTTCCGGGTGTTTTGCTGAAAGACGAAGAAGTAATGAAAAAAATTGCCGCTGCCCATGCAGTAAACAAACCGGTAGATGGCCACGCACCAGGTTTGCGCGGCGATACCGCCAAACAATACATTGATGCAGGCATCAGCACCGACCATGAATGCTTTACCGCTGCAGAGGCGCTGGACAAACTGCAATACGGCATGAAGATCCTGATACGCGAAGGCAGCGCCGCAAAAAACTTTGAAGCATTGATTGATTTATTGCCTCATTATCCCGATATGGTCATGTTCTGCAGCGATGACAAACACCCGGACAGCCTGGTAGCCGGCCATATTAACCAGCTTTGCGCCAGGGCTGTTGCAAAAGGCATCGATGTTTTTAATGTATTGCAGGCCGCCTGTATCAATCCTGTATTGCATTATAAAACAGGCGTAGGTTTGTTGCGTGCCGGCGATGCTGCCGATTTTATAATTGTAAAAGACCTGCAGCACTTTGAAGTACTGCAAACCTATATTGACGGCCAACTGGTAGCAGAAAACGGGCAATCACTTGTGAATGCCGCCAGCACTACAATAAACAGCGGCCCCATCAATAATTTTGATTGTGCCCCCCGGCAGTCGGCAGATTTTGCTGTTGCCTGGCAACAGCAAAAAACCATCACCGTGATGGAAGCGCTGGACGGGCAACTGATCACCAATAAACGCTTGCTGGCGCCAAAAATAGCAGGCACCCATATCGTTGCCGATATTGATAATGACATCCTGAAAATTGTAGTGGTAAACCGCTATCATCCCGCACCGGTAGCAAAAGCATTCATTAAAAATATTGGATTGAAACAGGGTGCTATTGCCTCTTCCGTGGCGCACGACAGCCATAATATTGTGGCAGTGGGTGTTGATGATGAAAGCATCTGTAAAGCCGTTAACCTGGTAATTGCGCAAAGAGGTGGCATCAGCTGCGTAAGCGATGATACCGAAATGGTATTAGGCTTGCCGGTGGCCGGTTTAATGAGCCAGGAGAATGGCTACGATGTGGCCACTGCCTATACTGCCATTGACGCCATGGCCAAAAGCCTGGGCAGTCCGCTGTCTGCCCCTTTCATGACACTTTCCTTTATGGCACTGCTGGTAATTCCACATGTGAAACTGAGTGATAAGGGGCTGTTTGATGGAGATGCATTTGCGTTTATTGGACCAGCCTGAACCCATTTGCACGCCCACAAATGCTAACCCTGGCAGCAGCTAATTTGCGCAGGAAAATTCCGCTGGCAAGACAATTGCTCATGGCTGACGCCTCACGCTTCACGTTTTCACCGCCTTTTTACCTTATTTTACCGCCGATTAAACGCGGCAGACCTTAAAACCATAGCCGCGCACGACCAACCCCTTTACTTTTGTATCATAAATAGATTGAACCATGGATACGCAAAATCAAGAACCCAATATAAACTCACCCAGGCACAACGGCCGTGTATTCGGCGGCTTGTTCTTACTGGCGATAGGCGCTATTTTTTTCCTGAAAGAAGCAGATTTTTTCTTTTTCCCGCGTTGGCTGTTTTCCTGGCCTATGATACTGATAGCAGTGGGTATTTATACCGGGCTTAAACATAATTTCCGCGGTGCGGGATGGCTTATCCCGGTGGTTATAGGTGGTATTTTTCTAATAGACCGGTTTGATATAGGGTTAGACCTGCACCGTTTCATTTTTCCTGCCATTATTATCTGTATCGGTCTTACAATGATATTACGCCCGAAACATAAAGGCATGAACGGAGGCGGATGGGACAACTGGGGTGGCGGCCGGTACAGGAGAAACCGCAATTATAACCCACAGGATCCCAACAACGGGCCACAGCAGACCATCAATGTTACTGCCCATCCTAACCAGGATTATACTAAAACAGATTATGCCAAAACAGACTACAATAATACCCGCGAAGATTATATTGATGCCACTTCTGTACTGGGCAGCACGCACAGGATTGTAGTGTCTAAAAATTTTAAAGGAGGTGATATCACCTGCTTTATGGGTGGGGCAGAGATAGACATGAGCCAGGCAGATATTAACGGCACTGTAGTGCTTGATGTAACCACCATTATGGGCGGCGCTAAATTAATTGTACCTACCAATTGGGAAGTAAAGCCGGAAATCACCAATGTAATGGGTGGCGTGGAAGACAAAAGGCAGGTGCAGGGAAAAGTAATAGATTTTAATAAGGTATTACTGCTGAAGGGTACTTCCTTCATGGGTGGCATTGAGCTGAGGAGTTTCTGAAAACAGCCATCAAAATACACTGCAGCCTGCTGATAGAAAATGCTTCTACAGGGTTTTGCGTACCCCCTGAAATCATACCCCTGCCTAACCGGCAACCACCACTTCAACCCAAAAAATATTGTATGAACTGGTATATTACCAAAATAGTCTATCAAATCATTTGCGGAGAAGGCAATCATACGCCACAATTTGATGAACAACTGCGGCTGATATCGGCACCGGACGGGCAACAGGCTTTTCATAAAGCGCAGCGGCTTGGATTAATAGAAGAGCAATGCTTCACGAACGATAAAAAACACCTGGTAAGATGGAAGTTTATTGATGTGTGCGAACTGTACCAGTTAAGCGAACTGATTGACGGTGCAGAAATCTACAGCCGCGTACAGGAAACTGATGATGCCGGAAGGTTTATCAGCATGGTGCGCAGCAAAGCCGATTATATTATGGGAGAAAACGTTTTACGTTCTTTGCAATTAATTTAAACCAACTTCACCTTGACTGCCATCCCCCTTTCCCAAAAAAAATTCATCTTTATTTTTATTGCCTGGTGGCTTATCTGGACCGCCATGCAGACCTGGATCCTGTACGGCCTGGATTTTTCATTCAGCGTAAGCATTATTGACAGCAGTCTCTCCAATTTCCTGCTGGCCGCTGCCTGTGTACTTATCAGCAATAACCTTAAATATTACCTGCCCCAGCAGCAACGCTACTGGTACCTGCTGCTGTTAAGCCTGCTTACTGCCGGTGCGTGGTTACTGGCCATTAAATATGGATTGCCGTATGTAATACCTGATACCGGCAATGGCTATGCATTTTTTCTTATCAAATCATTGCCGGTTCGCTTTGGGGTAGCTTTCCTTGTAATTGGCTGCATGGCCATGATCAGTGTGCTGTGGTATGGTTTTGAAGACCAGAAAACCAGTGCCCGCAGAAAAACCGAAGCAGAACAGCTGACCAAAGACGCAGAACTGTATAAACTGCGCCAGCAATTGCAGCCACATTTTCTTTTTAACAGCCTCAATTCTATTAACGCATTGATTGGTACCAGACCGCAGGAAGCAAGAACCATGGTACACCAGCTATCTGATTTCCTACGCGGCACCCTGAAAAGAGAGGAGCAGCAATGGATAATGCTGGAAGAAGAGCTGGAATACCTGCGGCTATACCTTGAAATTGAAAAAGTGCGTTTTGGTAACCGCCTGTCCACTATTTTTGAGATAGCAGATAATTCTGTGCAGCTGAAGATACCGGCCATGCTGTTGCAACCACTGGTAGAAAATGCCATTAAATTTGGTCTTTATGACACCATTGGTGAAACAGTCATCCGTATTACTACAAATGTGAACAACCAATTGCTGGAAGTAACCGTGCAAAATCCTTTTGACGCGGTAACCGCCCAGCCCCGCAGGGGAACCGGTTTTGGCCTGCACTCTATTCAGCGCAGGCTCTATCTTTTGTTTGCACGCAATGATTTGCTCACAACAGCGGCAGAAGACAATACATTTACCACTACAGTAAAAATTCCGCAACCGGTAGCGGCACCTGCACCTGCCAGTCAACCATAAATTATCAAAGATCCAGACAAGCACCTAACATGAAGAAAGTAATTATTATAGACGATGAAATACTGGCCAGGAGTATTGTAGCAGAATACCTGCAGGCTTACCCTGAACTGCAGCTGGTACAGGAATGCAATGACGGTTTTGAGGGCCTGAAAGCCATTATGCAGCACCAGCCCGATCTTATTTTCCTGGATATACAGATGCCTAAAATCACCGGCTTTGAAATGCTGGAACTGGTGGAACAACCACCCGCTGTTATTTTCACTACGGCGTTTGACGAATACGCCATCAAAGCTTTTGAAACACATGCAGTGGATTATTTATTAAAACCTTTCAGCAAAGAAAGATTTGATAAAGCCATACAAAAATGGCTTGACCAGAAACCCGCCGCTGCAGTGGCTGCTACTGAAAACCTGCTGGAGACAACGGCCCTGGCGCCCGGTCAAAACCAGCGCATCGTTGTAAAGAACGGGGCCAAAATTAAAATCATTCCTGTGCAGGAAGTACTCTACCTGGAAGCGGCGGATGACTATGTAAAAATTCATACGGCAGACAGCTATTACCTGAAGAATAAAACCATGACGCATTTTGAAAAAGCGCTGGATACGCAGCAGTTTGCCCGCTGTCACCGCTCTTACATGGTAAACGTACAGCATATCGTTCGCATAGACCCTTATGAAAAAGACGGTCATATCGCCATCCTGAAATCGGGTGCTAAAGTGCCTGTCAGTAAAACAGGGTATGTAAAATTGAGGCAGGTACTGGGGCTATAAACAACACTGCATATACATAACAAATTTTACTGCTTTCACCCAGGCATAACACAGCGTTGAACGCTGGTAAACAAAACTTTAAGTTGGCGCAAAACAGCATCGTATAAATACTAAGTAAAAGTACGTTCTCTTTCATTTTTATTCCCCATTTATTAACACCAGCGGGTGCTCTTTATTTGGCATCCGCCCAATAGCTATATTTGACTGCCTGTATGTTTTACAGGGAGTAGAAACTGCGTAAAAGTGATAATAAACAGCAAATCAAAACTTATTGACTCGGGGAAAAATCATCTTCAGGATTTTTCAAACGTGGTGGTAAAAGACCTGCGTGAGTATGGCGTAGAACAGGCAGGCACCTACAAAGGTGGTGTGGAGGCATATAAGGGTATGCTGAATAAAATCCGCAGCGGCTCTATTCTTACAGAACAGGATTCCGTGCGCCTGGTGGCCAAAACAGAAGAAACCAAAAGCCGTATTCAAAAACAGATAGACGCTTTACTGGAAAAATACTACGAGCTGAAAAGCCGTGCAGATGAAATACATAACAGCCGCGATATCACCAAGGGACTGGTACCCATCAAACAAACAGAAATTAACCTGCTGAAAAACCAGGTAGATGAAATAGAAACCACCCGCGCTGCTGTTCACAATAATAAATACAATACTTTCAGCTGGGGTACTTATTTTTTCCTGATATTCCTGTTGCTGGCGCTTTCTTTTTACCTGCTGTATTTTTACATGAGCGTAGCAGACTTTGCGCTGAATGGGGTAGATCCTATGTCACTTTTCCAGGAAGGCCGGCTCAATATTCAGTTGCTGCCCAACCTGCGGCGGCTTATTTACCTTATCATTAATTACCCTCCGCTAATTGTTTTTCCCACCATATTTTTTGCGTTGGGTACTGCCATCCATTTGTTTTCAGAAAAGGGCGTGCGTTTCAAAAAAATTGTCATTGGTTTGCTGGCGCTTGTTTTCATCGGCGACCTGCTGCTGGCCTTCCAGGTGCATGAGGGTGTGAATGAAATACTGATAAAGGCCAACCGCGAAGAATTTAAATCGCTGGTGGTACCGGTATATGCAGACAGCCGTTTTTACCTGGTATTGTTTCTTGGTTTCGGCGTTTTTGCCATCTGGAGCGCGGTGTACTACCTGCTGCAGATGGAATGGGCCAAACGCAACCAGATTAAATTGCGCTACCAGCGCATTACGCGCCTGCAGGATGAAATACTGGAGCTGGAAGAAAAACGCCTGCTGCACGAGACAGAGATCAACCATATTGCCAAACGCATCGAAAACCTGAGCAAGGAAAAAGACAGGATGGTGCTGCCGGTAGATACTATCGAAAAAAATATTAACTATTTCCGCGACGGATGGAACGGCTATTTATCTACCCTGTATGGCAGGGATAAAGGAGAAGAGCAGATAAAAATCATCAATGAATCCACAGAATCCTATGTGCGCGAACTGAAAGAATTCCAGGAATCATATTTTAAATAATTATACATGCGGCGTTACGGCTACCTGTTACTGACGGGTTTGTTTTTTTTATGGGGATGCAGTGAATTTCAACAGGCGGTGAAGGATGCAAAGAAAGAAATTCCGCCACCACCCAAAGACAACTACATTATACTGCTTGATGTAAGTGATCGCATCCTGTTTAATAACCAGCAGCAGGTGCCCAAAGACATTTCAGTTATCAATTCTATCTACGGCGTTTTTAAATCCAGGATGGGCGTTAAAGACCCCACCCACCTGTACTATTCACTGCACGACAAATTAAAAGTACTAATAGCCCCGCAAAAAACTACGCCCAAGACCCTGTACGATATGGTAGGCAGCCTGCGCATTGATTTATCTGCAGAACAGCCCGACAAAAAAGGGCCGCTGATAGATGAAACAGAAAAAACTTTTAACAAAGTGTTGCCGGAGATTTACAAGCAGGCTGTTATTGGCAATAACAGCAATGCCTATTCTGGCGCCGACATCTGGAAATATTTTAACGAAGACCTGGCCGATGACCTTGAAAAAGATGGACAAAATACCCTTTTCATTATCACTGATGGCTATATGGACCTGGAAAAAACGGAAGAACGCCCCTCACAAAACAACCGCTATGCTTCCTGTTCACAGATTATAAACCTGTTAAAAAAATACCCGGATTGGGAAGCTAAATTTACAGAAGGCGACTACGGCTTCCTGCCTGTAAATAAAAAATTTGCCAACCTGAAAGTGGTTTTATTACAGGTAAACCCCAAAGAAGACTGGAACGGCGAATACAGCCTGATGACCAAAATATGGGGCAAATGGTTTGCAGAAATGGGCATCAGCAATTACCGGTTTATAAAAGATGATAATGTGAACGAAGTGAAAGAATCCATGGAGAAATTTATGGAAGTGAAAATACCCGGTAAGCCGTCTACCATAGCCTGGACCAAAATTACAACCATAGACAGCAGCATGATTATGCCGGACGCGGATCATCTGCCGCTAAAAGCAAAAACAGCCACTCCACCCACCACCCTTCCGGCAGCGGCAGTAATCCCTCCTGCCATAAAAAAACCCGTTACTACCGTTACCAGCACGGCACACATTGCGTCTTAC
>JANPGT010000882.1:0-3555 GCA_031424135.1 Chitinophagaceae bacterium | reverse complement strand
ATGGATTTACCAGGTTCTTTAAAGCAAACTGCAGCCTGCCTGGACTTAGCAGCACCAGTTTTGAGTATTTGAAGCCGGTGCCTTCTTTTATTTTTACCCGGTAGTAAGCAGCAGCAAAAAGCGCGTCAGGATCGTTATAACTATAGGAGCCAGTTCCGTTGACGGCCTTGCTGTTGGTGCTGCCAATGCTGTTGAAATGACTGCCATCCAGACTTTTTTCTATTTCATAAGTGGTATTGCCGGTCTCATTCACCGTTTGCCAGTAAAGCGTTGAAAAATTATTTTTTAGTTGCCCGCTGATGCCGGTGATGTCTGTTTTCAGCAACCACATGCAATTGTTTACAAATACCTGTACGGTTCTGATGTCTGAAAAGGAGCAGGCTGGGTCAGCAATATTGGCGGCTGTACTGGCTACACGCAGGCGGAAAAGATTCCGGTTAGTGCTGGAATCACCAATAAAGGAGGGGCCCGTTGCGGTATACACATATTCGGTGCCGTTGTATACAGGTGTTCCTGTTCCGCCATACCCGGTGCTTACCCAGGTAGCGCCGCTGTCAATACTTTTTTCCCATATATATTCTGTGTAATTGTCAAAATAGCTTTTTACATCTGCAGCCAGGGATCTGCCATCGCCATAGCAAACATTTACAGTAGGTGTAGCAGGGTTCAATACCAGGTTGGGTGTACAGGTAGCTACACCTATATCATCAATGGCCCAGTCGTTACCGCCACCACCGGGTGCATTGTTCCTTATGCTGATGATCATTTGTGTTTGCGCTGGTCCGGTGAGGTAGGTGAATCCTTTTTTAATCCATTGCCCGGTGTATAAAATATCACCCGTTGAATAATAATCGTATCCATTAATATTGAAAGTAAGGTTGGGATGCACACCAGAGGAGTCGCCCGGTCCTGTAGGAATATAACCTGCAGCCGAGGAACTGACGCCTATTGAATCTGCGCCACACATGCGGCATACGTTTCTGAACCAGGCAGAATATTCGTAATAAGTATTGGGGCAAAGATTTCTTACCGTATCCAGGAAGGCGGTGTCTGTTCTGAAAGCAGCATTAATAACTACCATATAACCGCCGCTTTGTCCGGCATTTACATCGGCAGGCAGGTTGCCTGCGGCGGGGCTTGCCGCACCGGTATGATCGCCTGCAATATCCCACACGCTGAAAACCCTGTTGCCGGCCACCGGATCTGACGGGTTGACAGAATAGTTGGCGCCGTTATTGGCACTGGTATTATTGGAAATGCCGTATTTGTAATCTGCCGGGTTGCCGGTAGAGAAGGGCGTATAGGTATAATTGGCGGGTACTTTGCCAGATGCTGCGCGGTCCTTGGTATTACCTGATCCAAAAGTGCCACCAAATTCTGACTGTATACCGTTGGTGCCTACCGTATTGGCACAAATACCATAGTTTTTATACACTTCTGCATTTACAGCCGGAAAGGAAATAACAGTAGCTGATGCCAAAGGCTGATTTCTGTAGGTAATGGCACCGCCACCCAGGTTGACAATAGTACCAAAAGAAACAGCGTTTACTGTTACGCGGTAGGATGCCACAATAATACAGGTGGAACCAAAATTAGTAGGCCGGTTGGTATTTCTGATAGTGCCTCCTGTTGCTGATGTGCCACCGTTTCCAATATTCATGGTAATGGCCCCGGCGAGGATTCTGCCCGCATCTGCATCTGCAGCGTCTGTATATTGCTGGTATATTTTTCCCTCGTTGGTCAGCACGCGGAGGGTATTGGGCACATACGTGGTATTTACAGGAATATTATCTGTAAATGAGCAGAAATAGGCCGCATTGGCAGATACCACAAAAGTGGCTCTTATTTCAAGCACATCGCCGGGCTCAATGGTGCCGCCGCTGCTGCCTTTGGTAACATTGATATAGCCTTTTCCATAATCAACGGTAGGTGAAGAGGCCGATGGATTGGTGATGCATATATTAAAGCCCCAGTTGCTGGCGGTAATAATTCCAGTATTGGTATTTGTAAATACCCTGATATAGTAGGTGCTGCCAATGGTGAGTCCCAATCCACCCGTACTATACACCACGCTGTTACCGGAAGCGGCACCACTGATACAGCCAATAGGTGTTAAGGCCGCACAGCTGCCTGAAAAAAATTGCATCACCGGGGTGGCCGCTTTAAAATTTACATTAGCCGCTGCTCCATAGCTCAGTGTTATGGTGGGGTAGGCGGTGGTGGCCGTATACGAATACCATACATCTGCGGAAGAAATATTACCGCAACCGGCTGCTGTTGCACTGGAGGTGGCAAGTGTCAATGTACCGGCCGTGTTTGTACAACCGGCACCAGAACTTAATGCGGTGGCTCCTGCGCAATTATCATTGGACGGTGGTGGCGGATCGGTTACACATATACTAAATCCTCCGTTGGATGTTGGGATTGGATTGGTGAGAGAGAAGACTCTAATATAATAGGTGTTGCCAACGGTTAAGCCACTGGTAGTAACTGCGTTGGTATTGCATGCTACAGATGTTAGTCCCGCACAGGTTCCTGAAAATACCTGTACCCTTGGATTAAGAAAATTGGCACCTGCGCCACTGATGGTGACAGTAGGGCTGGTGGTTTGTGCAACAAAGCGGTACCAAACATCATACTTTACCGTGCCACCGCAACCAGCGGGGGTGCCGCCTGTAATGCTGGCGTTAACAACAGTGCCAGCGGTATTAACGCAGGTAGTAGAAGATGTTAATGAAATGGCGCCTGAACAGAGGTCATTTGCAGGCTGTGCAAAAGATTCCTTGCCCCATAGAAGAACAGCCAGCAGAATCAACTGTATTTTGATTCCCGACAGGGTATGGGCAATAAATGGTTTCATAAGGATGCTTTCATAGAAAAGGATATTGCTGCTATTACGGCTGAACAACAGTGTTAATCAGCCAAATATACTAGTGTACGGGATTTGCGCAGCTAATCTGCTGTACAAAACTAACCAATCATTACTCCTCTTTCAACCGTTAACCTGCTTATTCGACAAGTAGTCCATTTAAAACGATAATTGTCTGTTGCTGGTCTTTTTCCGTCGTGTTTTTACTATTTTATAGTAAGGATTCTTGTTATAATTTGTCCAGAAACCTATAAAACGGTTTGTACGTAGTTAGTAGTATATAATCCATAAATATTTTTCTGTGTTATATATATAGTAAGGCTGATAAAATACGTTTCCCCAATATCCTAAACCAATATCCTGATGATGAAGACCAGCTTCGCTGCAAGTGTACTGCTGATGATTATGTGCAGTCAAGGCCTGGGCCAGACAAATATCGTGGGTGGCAGAATGAATGAAGTTTTCCTGAAGACAGATTTGTCTGCTGCAAATGCATTGAATGATCCCTGGGAAATAACCTATGGACCTGACGACTCGCTTTGGATTACTGAGGCAAAGGGATACGCAGTGTATAAGCTGCATCCCAATGGTGGCGCAAAAAGGAAAATACTTGATATCAGTCTCAAGAGTACCTGGTTGGGGAATACTCCTGCCAGTGATTCTGTGTTTAACCTGCAGTTTGTTTT
>JANPGT010000881.1:0-6131 GCA_031424135.1 Chitinophagaceae bacterium | reverse complement strand
GTAAAAAAATATCATGGTCGCTGTACAAGAATTTTATAATAATGGGGAAAATGTTATCCGTCTGAACCCTGAAGTTTCCTGTCTGCATATGATTTTTTTTATAGTATGTAAATATAGGCTCCGGCGTGGTGGCCAGCCGCCCAATCGTCAGTAAAAATGGGTCTACCCCCGGTAAATGGGTACCGGCAACCCTTTCGCAAACCCAGTGCCATTGCGGGTAAACTGTCATACTGGCAATCATTAAAAATAAACGTTGCAATGTTAATAATTACTTAGCACTAAAACAGTTGCCGCAAGCATTAGCAGAGTAAATTTGAGGTTCCTTCACCTTATCCTTCAACAGCTCCAATCCTTCCGGAAATCCGCGTACCCCTCTTCTATCCTGTTCAACCGTAGTTTTTTTACGCGCCATTAAGTCAAGGGATTATCCACATCAAAACTTTCATTTCATGAAGAAATTGTACATGCTTTTTATGGGCTTGCTGCCACTGTTGGCGGGTGCCCAGGTGCTTTCCTGGAATTTGAATACCGCAGCCGGTAGTGAAGCGTCCATTCCTGTTACCACAAAAGACGCCAATATCAGCAGCAGCTCGCTTACCCGTGGTGCAGGCGTTACGGCGTCTGCGCTGGCCAACGCCTTTTCTGCCAGCGGCTGGAACGTGGCCTCCAAAGACCTGGCCATTGCCGGCAACAAATATTTTCAATTTACCGTAAATGCTGCCAGCGGATACCAGGCCTCACTGGCTGCGCTGGATGTGTATTTCCGCCGTTCAAGCACCGGGCCCAATGCTTTTCAGTGGCAATATAGCCTGGATGGATTTGCCACAGCGGGTGCCGACCTGGGTGCCGCCATTTCTTATACACTAACCACTACCGGGGGCGATGCGCAGGCCCAGATCAACCTGGCGGCCATACCCGCGCTGCAAAATATACCCGCTGCAACCACAGTTACCTTCAGGTTATTTGGATGGGGCGCCAGTGCTGCGGGTGGCACTTTTGCCTTTGGCAGGCCGGCTACCCCCAACGCAAGTTTGGTCATAGGAGGAACAGTAGCACCTGTTGCCGGATCTACGCCCAGCATCACTGTAAATGCCGGCGGCCTCAGCCCTTTTACTACCATAGCTGGCAGCGCTTCTGCAGGGCAGACCGTTACGGTATCCGGCGCCAATCTTACCAATGATATACTTATTACGCCACCGGCGCCCTACGAAATATCGGTGGATGCCGGTGCCAATTATTCCGCTGTGCCGGTAAGCCTTACCCAAACAGGTGGAATAGTAGCCAACACCAATGTATTAATAAGAATAACGGCTGCTGCAACAGCGGGTGCAGCCAATGGCAACCTGTCATTCAGTTCAACGGGTGCCACTACGCAGAATATTGCCTTAACCGGCACCGTTAGTTCTGGTGTTACGGTAGATCCACCTGCCAGTTTCAGCGCTGCAGCTGTTTCCACTTCGCAGATTGACTTAAGCGGCAGTGGCAACGGGGCAGGTAACAATATTGTGGTAGCTACCAATACCAACAATACATTTGGAAACCCCAGCGGTGCTTTAACAGCAGGCAATACCATCAGTGGTGGCGGTACGGTTTTGTATAGTGGTCCTTCTGCTGGCTTTGCTTTTCAGCATACCGGTTTAAATGCAGGCACGGCGTATTTCTATAAGGCCTGGAGTGTAGATGGATCCAATAACTACTCTACCGGCCTTTCCGCTACTGCTACTACCCTTACGCCGCCTGCCGCCAACCTGGTCATTAACCAGGTGTATGGCGGGGGTGGCAACGCCGGTGCTGTCTATAAAAACGATTTTATTGAACTGTATAACAATGAGAATACCCCGGTTAATTTAAGCGGATGGTCTGTGCAGTATGCCGGGCCTACCGGCACGGGCAATTTTAATGTTCACGCGTTAAGCGGCACTATACCGGCACATAGTTTCTTCCTTATACAGGAGGCGGCAGGTGCAGGCGGAACAATAAGCCTGCCTACGCCGGATGCCACCGGCTCACTGGCCATGGGTGCTGCCAGCGGCAAGGTAATTCTCAGTAACGGGGTAACGGCACTGAATGGCGCCAACCCCACTGGTGCGGGTGTGGTAGACAAAGTTGGGTATGGTACAGCCAATGGTTTTGAAACTGCTGCTGCCGGCCTTACAGACAACACCACTTCTATTACAAGAATCGCAGATGGCGTGGACAATAACAACAATGCCACTGATTTTGCAGTTGGCGCACCAGTGCCCCGCAACAGCAGTTATACTACTACGGCACCCGGCATTTTTGCATTAACGCCACCCAATACCAGCGTGGGCGTTCCCTACAATATCAGCCTTTCGATGATTTTTGATAAGAAAATAGTGAAGGGAAGCGGTACCATTACCATTTATGAAAATGGCGTGGCCGGCACCCCGCTGGATATAAATGATGCCAGTGTAGTTACCGGTGCAAATAACACCGTAAGTTTCCCTTCTACCCTTCAGCAGGGCAAATCTTATTATGTAATGGTGTCTCCGGGTGCATTCAAAGATGTATACAATAATAATTTTGCCGGCATCAACGATGCCAGTGGATGGGCATTTTCTACTTATAATAATGCAACAGGTATTCCTTTACCGGCCAACTTTGATTTCCAGGCCTGCACCGGCAGCGGCTTGCTGCCCAATGGCTTTACGCAATACAGTGTAAATGGCAATGCCAAATGGGATTGTACCGCTTTTGGAAGAGATGGCAACAATACCGATGCTACTGTTTCCGCCCCCAATGGCGTTCAGATGAACGGCTTTGATAACGCCCTGGGCAATGTGCTGAATACCGACTGGCTGATCTCGCCGGCGCTGGATCTTACCGGCACCACCTACCCATTGTTATCTTTCTACAGCCGTACCCGTTTCAATGGTGCACCGCTGCAATTGAAAGTGTCAACAGATTATACGGGTACAGGAGATCCCAACCTGGCCACCTGGACGGATTTGAATGGCAAGTTTGCACCACAAACATCAGATACCTGGACACTCTCTTCCAATATCAACCTGGCTGCCTTTAAGCAGTCAAAAGTATACATCGCCTTTTTGTATACTTCTACCAATGATGATGGCGCCCGCTGGACCCTGGATGATATCAACGTGATTAATTCGGTTACAGCACCGCCGCCGTCGCTGACGCTCAGCACCAACAGCATTGAATTCTTTTATGCTGCAGCTGGCAGCACCGTTACCAAACAATTTACGGTTACCGGCAATGATCTCAGTGGTGGCTTAGGCATCAATATCAATGCTGCCGGCAGTTTCGAAGTATCCAAAGACGGGTTTACATTTGGCAATTCCATTAACCTTTCCGAGGGTACAGCCAACAACATTCCAACTACAGTATATGTACGATTTGCGCCAGCGCAAAACAACCAGAATTTCACAGGCACCGTTACTGTCAGCACTTTTGCAGTACCAGATACCATAGTAAATGTGAAAGGCACCAGCATAGACCCCGCCAACACCCTGGAAGTGGTGAACTGGAACATGGAATGGTTTGGCAGTTCTGACCCTACACTGGGGCCCGGCAATAAAGCACAGCAAAAACTGAACGCGCAAACCATTCTGCCTTCTATTGGTGCCGATTTGTATGCACTGGTAGAAGTAGTAGATACGGCTGCCCTGGGCAATATTGTAAGAAACGCGATGCCGGGTTACAATTATATTATCTGCAACTACGGTTCTCATGGCAATCCGTTTGAAGCAGGTGCATCGCCCATGGGTGCATTGCAGAAAGAAGCTTTTATATACAAAACTGCTGTATTCAGCAATATAGACACCACGTCATTATTGAGTGTGGGTGTAAATACCGCAGCGGATCTTTCCAATCCCAATTACAATTACTGGAGCAGTGGCCGTTATCCGTTTATGATGACAGCAGATGTAACATTGAATGGTATTGTGAAGAAGATCCATTTTGTGGCCGTGCATGCAAAAGCCAATACCTCGCCTACGGTTACGGCCTATGACCGCCGGAAAAACGGGGCCATTGCCCTGCACGATTACCTGAACAGCACCTACCCCAACGATAATATCGTGGTGCTGGGTGATTTCAACGACGATCTTGATTCTACCATTACCGATGGTATTTCACCGCGTTACAGTTCGTACAAAGTGTTTACCGATGATGCGCCGTCTTTCTCTTCGCCTACACTTACCGGCTTGAGCCTGACCGGTAAAAAGTCTACGGTTAGTTATAATGATGTGATTGACCACGTGGTAGTGTCTAATGAAATGAAGGCGTTCTTTATGTCTTCTTCTGCAGCGGTACTTACCGATGTAACCGGCCTGGTAGCCAATTATGGCAGCACTACCAGCGACCACTACCCGATTTTTACCCGTTATGCATTTGATGCGGCTTTGTTACCGGTGAGATTGGTAAATTTCAGTGCCGTAAGAGAAGGTAATACTGTTAAACTGAACTGGAAATCTGCGGAGGAAGTTAATAGCCGGGAGTACCTGCTGCAACGGTCTGCCGATGGCGTGAGCTTTACCGGTATTGGTACGGTGGCGGCAAAGGGCGTGGCTTCAGACTATAGTTTTGTGGATGCAAGTCCGGTAAGCGGCGACAATTATTACCGCCTGAAACCGGTAGATCAGGACGGCAAGTTTGTGTATTCCAAAGTGGTGAAGATTAACTTTGGCAAGCTGCCGGGCATCCGTATCAGTCCTAACCCGGCCAGTAACTGGCTCTATATCAGCCTGGAAAACATCAATTCAACTGCGCACTTACAGGTGTTTGATGGAAAAGGCCAGCTGGTAAAGCAACAAAGCCTTACACAAGGCACTGCAAATAAGGCCATTAGCCTGGGTGGCCTGGCAAGAGGGCTATACACCGTAAAACTGGTAAGCCAGGAGAAGGTGCTGACCCAGAAATTAATGATTCAGTAAAACATTGTTTTACACTAAAAAAAGCCCTGCCATTGGTGGGGCTTTTTTATGCCTGAAGGGTGAAAAATGGTGCTAAAACAGGCTTATTCTGCCGCACAGGACCAACTGGCCCAAATGCTTGCAGCCAGCCGGTTTGGGACGGAAAATGGGGCTAAATTTATTAATAATAAACCTTTGTGGCTTACTGCATTTGCCTTACCTTCGCACCCCAATAATATTTTTAACTAAAAAACAGGGTCACAATGAACAATTACGAATTGATGGTGATTTTTACCCCTGTGCTTTCTGAGGAAGACTTTAAAGCTGCCCAGAAAAAGTACGCTTCGCTGGTGAAAGACAACGGCGGAGAGGTAGTGCACGAAAATCCCTGGGGACTAAAATCACTGGCCTATCCTATTGCCAAAAAGACCACCGGTCTTTACCTGGTAATGGAGTATAAAGCGCCATCCACCTTCAATGAGAAGTTGAAAATTCAACTTCTGCGTGACGAGAGTGTTCTCCGTCACATGTTTACTGCACTCGATAAATACGCCGTCGAGTACAATGATAGAAAGAGAAGTGGCGCACAGCATTTCACGAACGAAAAAACAGCGGGAGTTTAAATCATGGCAAAAACAAATGAAATTAAGTACCTGACTGCGATTAAAACCGAAAAACGTCAGAAGAAATATTGCCGCTTCAAGAAGATGGGCATTAGGTATATTGACTATAAAGACGGCGAGTTCCTGAAAAAATTTCTGAACGAGCAGGGTAAATTATTGCCCCGTCGTATTACCGGCAACTCGCTGAAATTTCAGCGTAAGGTGTCTGATGCGGTGAAAAAAGCCCGCCAGATGGCCATTTTGCCTTACGTAACAGATCTTTTAAAGTAAAAATTTAAAAGTCAAAAGTTAAAAAGCTTCGCGGGATCAGCTGGTCCAGCGTTTTTTACTTTTGCATTTTGACTTTTGGATTATTTGGTAACCTACCCTAATCCTGCTTAATGCGGGTGACAGTCTGAATCTTAATTGATTGGGCCAGGGGTACTAAAAACAATAACAATGCAAGTAATATTAATTCAAGACGTAGATAACCTGGGTGGTTCCAATGAACTGGTGAAGGTAAAGAATGGCTACGCCAGGAACTACCTGATTCCCCGGAAACTGGCTGTAGAAGCAAATCCATCTAATATGAAGCAGATGGAGGAGAAAATCAAGCAGCAGACCAAGAAAGAAG
>JANPGT010000880.1:0-12075 GCA_031424135.1 Chitinophagaceae bacterium | reverse complement strand
GGCATAAAAAATTGCCGTTTTAACCAATGCAAAATGCTGGGTATCGATTTCAGCCGCTGCAATAATTTTAATTTTTCTGCTTTGTTCGAACACTGCCCCATGGACTATTGCTCTTTTTTCCAGAAAAAAATGAAGAAGACTTCTTTTATTGCCTGTTCAATGAAAGAAGTGGATTTTACAGAAACTGATTTGTCGCAGGCAGTGTTTGCAGACTGCGATTTGTTACAGGCTGTTTTTGTGCGCTGCAACATGGAAAAAACCGATTTCCGCACGGCCCTGAATTATGCCCTGGACCCGGAGCTGAATAAAATTAAAAAAGCAAAATTTTCTTTTCCGGGCGCAGCAGGTTTACTGCTGAAATATGATATTGATATCAGTTAATAAGTTTCCTTGTTATCTTTAAGCCTGTCTTTTTTTCACTATTTCATCATCTAACGGATTCACTATGCCACAACACATCAACCGCCGCCACTTTCTGAAAGGTGCTTCTGCTGCCCTTGCTTTTGCCGCACTGCGTGCCAATGGAATGGATTTCACCCGTCCGCCTGCCAAGCGCCGTGTAGCACTGATTGGCACCGGCTGGTACGGCAAAAGTGATCTGTTCCGGCTGATGCAGGTAGCCCCGGTAGAAGTAATAGCGCTTTGTGATGTAGACAAACACCAGCTGGATCATGCGGCAGAGATGGTCAACCAGCGCCTGCCCGGCCAGGCTTCTCCCAAATTATATGGCGACTACCGCAAGCTGCTGAATGAACAGAAACCAGAAATTGTATTGATAGGTACCCCGGACCACTGGCATGCCCTGCAATGCATAGCCGCGGTTAAGGCAGGCGCCCATGTATACCTGCAAAAGCCCATCAGTGTAGATGTGCTGGAAGGCGAGGCCGTGCTGGCCGCTGCCCGGCAATACAACAAAACCGTACAGGTAGGTACCCAGCGCAGAAGCACCCCGCATTTAATGGAAGCAAAGAAAAATATAGTAGACGCCGGCTTACTGGGAAAGGTATCGCATGTAGAGCTTTGCTGTTATTATCACATGCGCAGCAATGCCAACCCGGCATTGGAGCCGGTACCAGATTTTTTTGATTACGAAATGTGGACAGGTCCCGCGCCGCTGCGTCCATTCGACGGTATTCACCACCGCAGCTGGCGGGCTTTTATGGAATACGGCAATGGCATTATGGGCGATATGTGTATTCACATGTTTGATGCCGTTAGATGGATGCTGAACCTGGGCTGGCCGAAACGCATCAGCTCTACCGGTGGCATCTATATGCCCAATCCCGGCAAAAGCAATATTGCGGATACGCAGACAGCCCTTTTTGAATACGAGGGGCTTAATTGTGTTTGGCAGCACCGCACTTGGGGCACTGCTGCCGACCCGCAATATCCGTGGGCTTTTAAGATTTACGGCGAAAAAGGCACGCTCTGCGGCGACCCTCAAAAGTATGATTTCATACCCGATGCTAAAACGGCCACCGTTCACCGCAATTACCTGGATGAAAGGGACAAATATCCGGCAGATATTACCGAACCGGATATAGAAATACACGCAGCCCCCGCTACCCGGCTGCACATGCTCAATTTCCTGGAAGCTATTGATAAAGGCACAAAACCGGTGGCAGATATTGAACAGGGCCATATTTCAACCGCCAGCTGCATCATTGCCAATATGTCTATGCAATTGGGGCGTCCGCTCAGCTATGACCCTATTAAAAAAGAAATTGCCGGCGACCCTGAAGCCACTAAATTATTACAGCGCCCCTACCGGCAGCCATGGAAGCACCCTTATTTGGGTTAATGCCTCGTTTACCAGTCGTTGGTTAAATTCGGTGGTTTGAATATTCTCAAATCCATGGGCCTTGTACCCTGCTGCGGGAAAGGATGTTGTAACGAAGCAGTAAACCGGGTGCATTTACAACGCATTATTATATTACCCCTTTCGCAAACAATTCTCTCCAAAATTTCGCCATCAATCTGGCATGGTATTTAAACCTTATTGCCAATAGAATGTTAACCATAGCGTGAAAGGTTACAGCGCCGTTAATAGGTTTTACTATTAAACGTATATGTGGGTAATCAGTTCCACAAAACACATTGTCATAAAAAACACAAAACTATAAAACATGAAAACCATTGCCTCGCTTTTTTTGCTGGCCTTTTGCCTGCCGGTATTTGCCCAGGATCCAATGAACAAGCACCACATGAATGAAGAAGACATTCCGGATATGTCGAGGGCATTAGGCGTTAGTTTTCAGAAATTCGATGGATTGAACAGCCGTATTGCCGCCTTTCCGCAGTACAAAGAACTCAGAAATGCTACAGGCGTACTCCAATTGGGTTGGTTCAAAGAAAAAAAACAGTTTATATCTCAGTTTAGCCTGATGGCCGGCAGCAGTATGAGCGGCGACAGGGATAAAAGAAGTTCAACTATCCGTTATATCGGGTTTGGCGCAGACCTTGGTTACGATTTCGTAAAGAGTAAGAAATTTGCCGCTTATCCGCTTGTGGGAATTGGTTACCAGCGTTACCAGGCGCGTTTTTTCAGGGATAATTCAGGCGTGGACTTTAATTCGGTTATCTCCTCTCCCACTGTTCAGAATAACCTGAAACCACTGGAACTTAAAAATGGATTTTTTAATTACCGCCTGGGCATCGGTTTGGCGGCCAGCTCAGAAAAACACCATTGTTCCATTGGTGTACAGGCCCTGTATACGGGCAGCTTTAAAGACCATGCATGGAAAAGTGCCGATTTCCAGAGCCTGCAGAATGCACCGGTAGATAAACTGAGCCAGATTTATGCAGGCCTTGTGTTTACCTGCCGTCCTTTCTTCATGATGAAGCACGGGCATTAAAAGCGTTCGCGAATAACCTTACTATAAAAAAGATGCGCAGTACCAATAATGGACTGCGCATCTTTTTTAATAGCAGCTGTTCAATAATCAATTCCAACTATTTCATGACAGGTAAAAAATGAGCGTTCCGACGCATGCCCGTACTACTTTAGTGTTATACTGGCTGTTTTTTGTCAATTTTCTGCCACAAGCCCCTACCTTTAGCGCCTATGAATTTGTTTACTACGCCCGGCGATATTACTGTAACCTGTCATAAAAGAATTACGCCCTGGCTTTTGCAGGAAATCGAAGCCCTTGGTTTTACCCCACAAGACAGTTTCATCACCGGCGTTCATTTACGCGGCACCTTCAATGATTGTATTCAACTGAACTGCCAGTTGCGCTGCGCCAGCCAGGTACTCTACAGCCTGGGTAAATTTGAAGCGCAGCATGCAGATGATGTATACCATCAGCTGGTTAACTATGCCTGGGAAAATATATTGCCGGAAGATGGCTATTTTTCCGTAACCAGCAATGTACAGAACGAAACCATCAATAACAGCATGTTTGCCAACCTGCGCGTAAAAGATGCCATTGCAGACCGGCTGCGCAGCAAAAGAGGCATAAGGCCTTCTACCGGATCTGACCTATCGGGTGCGGTGATTCATTTGTTCTGGAAACTGGAAAACGCAGAAATATTTGTGGATACGTCGGGGCATTCGCTGGCGCGGCATGGCTACCGAAAAATTCCAGGGCAGGCCCCTATGCTGGAAGCCCTGGCGTCGGCTTCCATTTATGCCAGCAAGTGGGACAGAAATACACCTTTTATTAATCCCATGTGCGGTTCGGGCACGCTAGCCATTGAAGCAGCCATGATTGCCAGCAACCGCAAACCCGGCCTTTTCCGCAACAGCTACGCCTTCATGCACCTGAAAGGCTACGATGAAGAAGTATACAAACAGCAGGATGCCCTGCTGGAACTACAGATAAAAGACGTGCCGGACCTGCGCATCATTGCTACCGACTACAGTGAAAAAGCCATCGAAAACGCACGCAAGAATGCCATTGCGGCAGGTGTGGCGGGTATGATTGAGTTCAGGGTATGTGATTTTGCTGATACAGAAGTACCCACCGGGCAGGCCGGGGTAATGATGATTAATCCAGAATACGGCGAAAGGCTGGGCAATATAGAAGAGCTGGAACTAACGTACAGCCGCATAGGCGATTTTATGAAGCAAAAATGCGGCGGCTACTTTGGCTATATCTTTACCGGCAACCTTGAACTGGCAAAGAAAATTGGATTGAAGGCCTCCCGCAGGATAGAATTTTACAACAGCACCATCGACTGCCGGCTGCTGGAATATGAACTTTATAGTGGTACGCGTAAAACAGACAAGCCGAAAGAGTAACATATTCCAATGGAGGTTTGTCACTTAGTCACGGTCTAAGGCCTCCGTCTGACCGAAAAAAATACGCCCATGCACCCATCAATTACACTGAGACGGGCTACAGAAAAAGACGCTGCTGCGCTGGCAAACGCTATCGAAAAATTAATTACCGGCATCCCCTACTACAATGCGCTGGCAAAAAAACATGAAATTTCCCGCTACAGTATTGCTGCGCTGGCGATTAAAATAAAAGAAGACCCCTATTCAATAATACTTGCGTGTATTGACAATGAAACAGCGGGGTTTTGCATCAGCCGTTTTGATGATTATACCATCTGGCTGGAATGGTTTGGGGTGGCAGAAAAATACCGCGGATCAGGCATTACCCACCAATTACTGCTGGCATTGGAGAAAACGGTAGCGGAAAGAGAATGTCATAAAATCTGGTGCGATTGCCGCACCAGTAACCAGGCAGCCATTCACCTGCTCAGCAGCGCCGGTTACACCCAGATTGCTACTATTAAAAATCATTGGTACGGACAGGATTTTATTTTGTGGGAAAAGACAATTGGTTCATAGTTCTTAGCTCATGGTTTTTAGTAGCGTTTGCTACTCCATGGCGTTTATAGCTGCATGAAATCAATTGAATAGAAAGTTTATCCGCATCAATAACTAAAAACTAGAATTTAGTAATTTCCACTCTCCTGAATTCAACTTCCGCGCCTTCTGCCTGCAGGGCAATCTGTCCTTTGGAGACGGTGCAGTTAAAGCCATCGTTTACCTTGTCGCCATTTACCCAAACCTTAATGGAGCTGCCCCGGCATTCTATCACCATTGTATTCCATTCGCCCAATGGCTTCTCTGAATTATCTGTGAGGTTTTTGATGCGGCGTTGCTTGCCCTCGGTAATACCCCATTCTGCCTTGGGTCCGCGCCTTTTTTCCATCTCCGGCACTGCAATATCTTCCACAATACACCAGAAATCGCCTGCATTCTGATGCATCATCTGGCATTCTATAGATTTGGGAAACATTTTATACAAGGCACGTGGGGTGGAAGCATGCACCAGTACCCCGCAATTGCCGGGCTCGCCTGCAAAACGGTACTCTACCTGTAAACGGTAATCGTGGTAAATAGAATCCGTGATTAAATGTCCCTGGGGATTGCCCATGCTTACCAGCAACCCGTTTCTTACCAGGAAGGGCATTTTTACCAGTTTATTGGTATCCATTTCCGGCACATCTGCATGCCAGCCACTTAAATCTTTACCATTAAAGAGAGAATAAGACGATTGCGCGGTTCCGGCAGTGCAGCAAAAAATACCGGCTGCAAAAAAGGTTACAAAAAAATATTTCATGGGAAGCTGTTGAGTGCGTTAGGTAATGAATATTACTGGCGGTACAAAGATGCCGATTACAATCTATACAGCTAAGATTGGCTGCTACTATTTTTTCACCTGTAAGTGCAATAAAGTATTATTTTCATGGCATGACAGACCCTTTGGGGCAGGCCATTGCAGATTATTTCTACCATAACGCACCTGCCAAACTCTGGATACTCAATACTTACGGTCCCAAAGAAGAAATGCCGGTGGCGGCTTATTTCCGGAATGCGCAGCAGATGCCTGCACTGGAACATAGTGCCCTGCAAACCTGCCGCGGCAAAATACTGGATATAGGCGCCGGTGCCGGCAGTCATGCATTGTGGTTACAGCAACAGAATAAAGATATTACTGCGCTGGAAATATCAGTGCTGTCCTGTGAGGTAATGCAACAGCGCGGCATCCAAAAAATAATGCAGCAGAACATATTTTCCTATACCGGCGAAACATTTGACACACTGCTGCTGCTCATGAACGGCATTGGACTTTGCGGCACGCTGGACGGGCTTCGCAGATTTCTGCAGCATGCTGCCACTTTATTAAACCCTGGCGGACAGATCCTGTTTGATTCTTCAGATGTTGCCTATGTATACAAAAACCATTTCCCTGATTTGAAAGAATACTATGGAGAAATTGCTTACCGCTATCAGTACAAAGGCAAAAAAACTGACTGGTTTAAATGGCTGTATGTAGACCGGCATACACTGTCTGCCATTGCTGCTGCAGAAGGCTGGCGTTATGAATATATTACAGAAGACGAAAATGGGCAGTACCTGGCAAGACTTCAAAAAGTATAAGCACTTTATTGATCAGGTTTTTCCTTCAGCAAATATTTAGGTGCCCTTATTTGCCAGGAAGCCATCAACAGCGTTTTCAGATCTTTTTTCTTTACACTGATTAGGTCAATCAGCAGCATCGGATAATTTTTGTAATGGTCTGTTATAAAAAAAGTAACAGGGTTTTGCTGCATCCATTTACCGCGTTCATTGTTGTATACAGCGATGGTTTTTCCATCTTCTTTCAACCGTACAAATAATTTCTTTTGCACTCTAAACGCAGGTGTTCCGTAAGAAACACCTGCTTGCGCGCCCGGGAACTTTGCAGCAACAGCGCTTACCATGTTCCAGTATGCAAATGCATCTATATTCATATTAATGATTGATTAAAATATGGAAACCCTGCAGCTTGAAGTTAAATACAAGGCTGGAATAATACCGGCCATTTCCAACGGTATTGTATGCACAACCCTGTATCTTTAGTTTTTAAATACTTTCTACATGAAGCGGATACAGGGCACCTTATTAGCGTTGGGAATTATGACAGTAATTGCCGGTTTTTCAAAAACCGGCAATTATGCGGGTGATGAGAACAATACTGCACATGAGGAGCAGGTAAAAAGCAGGATTATTACCGGGGCTGAGCAGACTGAAAAATACCTGCCCTACCTGAAAGGAAAGAGAGTAGGCATACTGGCCAATCCCACCACCATCATTGGCAAAAGACACCTGGTAGACAGCCTGAAAGCAAGGGGCGTCAATATTGTTAAAGTATTTGGTCCCGAGCATGGTTTCAGGGGCAATGCCAGTGCAGGCGTTAAAGTAAATGATGAAACCGATTCCGCCACCGGCATACCTGTGGTGTCTTTGTATGGTGCCAAATCAAAACCATCTAAAGCCGACCTGGAGAATGTAGACATTATGATCTACGATGTACAGGATGTTGGCTGCCGTTTTTATACCTATATCAATGTGCTGGCAAGGGTGATGGAAGCATGTGCCGAAAACGGTAAAGAATTGATGATACTGGACAGGCCCAATCCTAACGGTTATTTTGTAGATGGACCTGTACTTGACATGGCCCTGAAATCCGGCATAGGCATGTTTCCCATTCCTATTACCCATGGATTAACCATTGCGGAATTTGCCCGCATGGTAAACGGGCAGGGATGGCTGGCCAATAAAGTACAATGCAAACTGAAAATTATTGCAGTGGCCAATTACAACCACAGCATGTACTATGAATTGCCGGTAAAACCCTCTCCCAACCTCAATACCCAGCAATCTATTATGCTTTACCCTTCTACCTGTTTGTTTGAAGGCGTGTATGTAAACCATGGACGCGGCACGTATTTTCCTTTCACCGTATTGGGCAATCCTGATTTAAAAGAGAAATATGATTTCAGTTTTACACCCGCCAGCATCAAAGGCATGAGTGAAACACCACTTTTTATGAACCAGGTTTGCTACGGGCTGGATCTCCGTAAATACGATGTGCAGGAACTGATGAAGAAAAAACAGATCAACCTGCAGTGGATGATGGAACTCTATAAAAACTTCCCCAACAAAGAGAAATTCTTTGACTACTCGCAGAGCAAAGAAATGGGCAATATTGATAAATTATCGGGCAGTAAGCTTTTTAAGGAGCAGATTATTGCGGGTAAGCCGGAGGCTGAGATCCGCAAAAGCTGGGAACCAGGCCTGGGCCAGTATAAAATAATGAGAAAAAAATACCTGCTGTATCCCTAACGGCTTCGGAACAGGGAGCTGACTGCATCATTTTTTCGGCGAAGGCTTGCCCTGCTTTTTCTTTGTGTTCATCATTTTATCTATATACGCGTAAATATCGCTGAGATCTTTTTCAAACATGGCAGGCACCAGCTGTGTGGCGCTGCTGCTTACACCCAGTACATTGTTTCCCCATTCCAGCAGGATCGTATTGCTGCCCATATCGTGCACAATACCCAGCCTGTCTTCCGATTTTATTTTATCGAAATTTCCAGTCTTTAAAAATTGCAGCAGCTGGTTCAGCTCCTTTGCAGAAAATACACAGCTGAAAGAAGTATTGTTGTCCATACCCTGGTGGCGCTCATAGCTGCGGCCCAGTGCTATGACTACTGTATCCATCTGTTGGCGCATACCACCGCCATAACTGATGCTGAGCCGCATACCCGGTTGCCAGCTATCGGGCAAAACCTGCGCGTTAGTAACGGTTGCGGTACTGATGAATAAGAAAAACAGCAGCATTAACCTGCTTTTGCGAAGACCCAATAAATTTTTCATTCTTGTACATTAAGGGTGCGTTGTATTGTTTACAGGCTATTGATGCAGGCAGTTAAAAAATTACATAAATCTCTCACAGCACCCACCCTGGCCCGGGTTACGGCACAAAAAAACCTCCCGGTATGTATCCGGGAGGCTGATAAACTATTCAAAAACAGTGTTTAGCTTACACTAATCAGTTCTACATCAAAAATCAATGTGCTGTTGGGCCCAATCTGGGCGCTCACCTGCCTGTCGCCATAGCCCAGGTGGGGTGGTATAAAAAAACGCCACTTGCTGCCTGCAGGCATTAGCTGCAAACCTTCTGTCCAGCCACTGATAACCCTGTCTAAGGGAAATGTAGCAGGCTGACCGCGCTGTACTGAACTGTCGAATACCGTACCATCAATCAGGGTGCCGTGGTAATGGCAGGTCACCTTATCGCGTGCACCCGGTTTGGCGCCTGTACCGTTGGTTAACACCAGGTATTGCAAACCGCTTTCCAGTGCGGTTACGCCTTCTTTGTCTTTATTGGCTGCTAAAAAATCCTGGCCAGCTTGCAAATTGGCTGCCGCTTTTTCATTTTTCATTTGTTGTAATTTATCGGAGATACCCATGAAGAAATTTTTGCAAAAATACGCCAATGACAACAAATTAATGTCAGGATTTTTAACCGTGGCACGGTCTGTTTCTATTTTCATTACTTTGCCCTTATGAAAAAATGGATGCTGATTGTACTCATAGCCGTTACTACCCTTGCAACGAATGGCCAGGCAGGCGCTTCCGCATTGATACCGGCACCGCTGCACCTGCAGGAAAAACCAGGTATTTTTTTATTGACACCCGGCACGGTAATTATTGCAGCCCCTGCCTTTCGCCAGGCCGCCGGATTGCTGGCAGCTGAAATGCGGCTGTCTCCACCTGCCGCAAAAACCACGGGGCCCAAAACCAACAAAATAGTTTTTCTACAATCCCCGGCAAACGATACCCTTGGCAATGAAGGCTACCGGCTGGATATATCGCCGCAGGCCGTATCTATCAGCGCACAAACAGCAGCCGGTGCACTAAAAGCCATTTTCACGCTGTTACAGCTGCAGCAATTGCAAGCCGATATACATGCAATACCCTGCGCCGGCATTACCGACAAACCACGTTTTGCTTACCGGGGTATGCACCTGGATGTGTCAAGAAATTTTTATCCCGTCAGTTTTATCAAAAAATACATAGACCTGATGGCGCTGTATAAATTCAATACTTTTCACTGGCATTTAACTGATGGCGCCGGCTGGCGTTTGCAAATAAAAAAATATCCACTGCTTACCAATACCGCTGCATTCAGAACGCATAGCGACTGGAAAAGCTGGTGGACCAATGGCAGGCAATATGCAAAAGAAGGAGAAGCCAATGCCTATGGCGGTTACTATACCCAGGAAGAAGCAAAAGACATTGTTGCCTATGCAGCAAAACGCGGCATCACAGTTATACCAGAAATTGAAATGCCCGGCCATTCAGAGGAAGTATTGGCGGTTTACCCGCAATTGTCCTGCACTGGCATCCCCTATAAAAATTCCGAATTCTGTATAGGCAATGAATCCACCTTTTCATTCCTGGAAGATATATTAACAGAGACCATGGCCATTTTCCCTTCCACCTATATTCATGTGGGTGGTGATGAAGCTTCTACCAAAGCATGGAAAGAATGTACTAAATGTCAGCAGCGGAAAAAAGACCTGGGTCTTACTACTGGACATGAATTACAGAGTTATCTGATTAAACGGATGGAGCAATTCTTAACAGCCCATCACCGGAAATTACTGGGTTGGGATGAGATACTGGAAGGCGGACTGGCGCCAGGGGCCACCGTAATGAGCTGGCGTGGAGAGAAAGGCGGTATTGAAGCCGCCCAACAAAACCACGATGTGATTATGACCCCGGGAGAAGTGTATCTTGATGCTTACCAGAGCGATCCCAATACACAACCCGAAGCCATTGGTGGCTACCTGCCCCTGCAAAGAATCTATGCGTATGAGCCGGTACCTGCATTGCTGGACCCTGTAAAAACCAATTATATTAAAGGCACCCAGGCAAATGTATGGACCGAATACATGCCTACCACTTATCAGGTAGAATACATGGTATTTCCAAGAGCGATGGCACTGGCAGAAACTGCCTGGTCATTAAAAGAAAAAAAGAATTTCGATAATTTCCAGCAAAGGCTGCAATACCATTACCTGCTGCTGCAAAGAAAAACAGTCAACTACTACCGCCCTTCTACACTGCTTACCATCAACGCCCTGCCGGATACCATAAAGAAACAAGACCTGGTGAGCTTTGCCAGCGAGCAGTACCAACCCGAAATACACTATACCACCGATGGCAGCGACCCGCTAATGTCATCAGCATTGTACCAGCAGCCCTTTTATACCAGCGGCAAAGCCCTTATCAAAGCAGCTATTTTTAAAAACGGGGTGCTGAGCGGAAAGATATCTGGAAGTACTGTTAACTACCACAAAGCCATTGGCAAAAAGGTAGTGTACACTAATTTATGGAGCGAATCTTATCCTGCGCAAAGAACAGCGACCCTCACCAACGGCATTGAAGGGTCACTTACCTATGGTGACAAACAATGGCTGGGCTACCTGAAAGATGTTGACGTTACTATTGACATGGATACAATTCAGCCAATCACCAGTTTATCCATCCGCTTTATGCAGCAACCGGGGCCGGGTGTTTTTCTGCCCGCTTCTGTAGAAATATTGCTCTCAGACGATGGCATCAGTTTTACCAGTGCAGAAAAGCAGGTTAATACCATATCGCCCAAAACACCAGAGACTATTTTCAAGCCTTTTTCATTTGAGCTGGGTGGCAAATCAGCACGGTATATACGCATCAAAGCGCCCAATACACAGGGAGGGTTTATGTTTACAGACGAGGTAATTATTTATTAAGATATTGTTGATTGCGTGATTTTAAGATTTTGGGATCTGTGTTCATTCCCACGCATTAAAACGGGTTAGAAACCATCCCGATGGAGAAAATTAATCCATTAAATCGCACAATCTCAAAATCAGCAATTTCTTCGCTATTTTTTCTTTGCTGCGTTGATAAGTGTAAAGAATTTATGAATGGTGTCTTTATCTGCCTGGGTTAGTGGTTGGTGAAGGTTTAGTTTGTTCATATACAACAATGCACCCTTGTGGGCCGGAGATATGGCCAGGATATGATCCAGCTTTTCTCTTGTCGCTGTGTCTTCTTTGTACATGGGCGTTACCGGCGGCAGGGGCGATTTTGTTTTGGAAGCCTTTTTCTTTATAATTGCTTCAAGGGTGGCGGTACTGAAAGGTGGTTTACCATCGATGCCGTTGATAGTCCGTAATAACGCTTCCAGCTGCTTCTTACTGAGGCCACCCCGGCTCTTGTAAAACTCGAACATA
>JANPGT010000879.1:0-1637 GCA_031424135.1 Chitinophagaceae bacterium | reverse complement strand
TTATCATCTTTACGGGTAACCAGTCCTTCATGCACGGTACCTACTGCAAATGTATCCTGCAGTGAATTCCACGGATCTTCTTCCAGTTGTTTGTGTCCTAACTGCAGTTTGCGGTTTTCTTTATCAATACCCAGGATTTTTACATCTATGCGCTCACCAACTTTGGTGTACTCGCTTGGGTGATTGAAACGTTTTAACCAGCTCAGGTCGCTGATATGAATCATGCCACCAATACCGGTAGACAATTCAACAAACACACCGTAAGGCGTAATGTTTTTCACCAGGCCACTGTGACGGCTGCCTTCGGGGAAGCTGTTTTCAATAGTGCTCCATGGGTCTTCGCTCAATTGTTTGATAGAAAGACTCATTTTGCGTGCGTCTTTATCAAGCGTCACCACTTTGGCTTTATGAATATCGCCCAGTTTGAAGAATTCTTTGGCGTTTACCGGTGTGTTGGCCCATGTAATTTCACTTACGTGTACCAGACCTTCAACACCTGGCTGAATTTCCAGGAATGCACCGTAATCTTCAATGTTCACCACTTTACCTTCAACTACTTCGCCTTCTTTCACATTCTCAGGAAGAATATCCCAAGGGTGCGGCGTCAGTTGTTTCAGGCCAAGGCTGATACGTTTTTTCTCATCATCAAAATCAAGTACCACCACTTTCAGTTTCTGATCAAGTTTCAGTACTTCAGTTGGGTGAGAAATACGTCCCCATGAAATATCGGTGATGTACAGCAAACCATCCAGTCCACCCAGGTCCATAAATGCACCAAAATCTGTGATGTTTTTGATGGTTCCTTCAAGTACCTGGCCTTTCTCCAGTTTGCTCATAATCTCTGCACGCTGTGCTTCAATATCGCTTTCAATAAGCGCTTTGTGAGATACTACGGCGTTCTTGATGGTCTCGTTTACCTTAACCACTTTAAACTCCATTGTTTTACCCACAAACTGATCGTAGTCAGTTACAGGTTTCACATCAATCTGTGAACCTGGCAGGAACGTTTCCATTCCAAACACGTCTACAATCAAACCACCCTTGGTCTTGCTGGTAACAGTACCGGTAATTACTTCGCCGGTCTTGTGTACTTCTACAATCCTTTCCCATGCACGGATGGTACGGGCCTGTTTGCGGCTCAGGTTCAGGTTACCTTCCCTGTCTTCTTTTTCCACTACCATTACTTCCACTTCATCACCTATTTTCAGGTTCTGCAAATCGCGGAATTCATTCAGTGAAATAAGGCCATCACTTTTAAAGCCGATGTTCAATACAACATCTGTTTTAGTAAGCCCCACTACAGAACCTTTAATCAGCGTTCCATCAGTAATCTGTATGAAAGTATCATCATACACTTTACTGTATTTCTCATTCTCTTCTTTGCTGTAAGCAGACACATTGCGTTTGTCAATGCTCCAGTCAAAATCATCATGCGCGGTAGCAACCGGCGCAGCAACAGGTGCAGTTATTGTCGCTGTAACCTCTGCAGTATCGGCTGCAGATGGCTCCTGTGCATCAGCGTTTAGTTGTTTAACAATAAAATTTTGAAACATGGTAAAATCCCGATGGTTTTATTTCGGGGCAGCAAAGATACATAAAATGCTGTTTTTGAGCAGGTTTTGAGTGTGCTTTTTTTG
>JANPGT010000878.1:0-1926 GCA_031424135.1 Chitinophagaceae bacterium | reverse complement strand
CTTCAGAATTGGCATGCCCTTCATTGATACAGGCGATGCCACTCATAATCTGCCCCGAGGTGCAGTAGCCGCACTGAAAGCCATCGTGCCGGATAAAAGCTTCCTGCATGGGGTGCAGCTTTTTACCGTTGGCCAGCCCTTCAATGGTGGTAATCTTTTTTCCTTCATTGGTGACTGCCAGGCTAAGGCAGGAGTTGACGCGCATACCATTGACATGTACCGTACAGGCACCGCATTGCCCCCGGTCGCAACCCTTCTTGGTACCGGTAAGCCGCAGCTCTTCGCGCAGCAGGTCCAGCAGGGTAACACGTGGCTCCACTGCTACGGTATGCGGCACCCCGTTTACTTCAAGATGAACGGTTATTTTTTCTATGGCGCCTGCTATTTTTTGATCCCATTTGTGGGTGGCTGCTTTCAGTACTGTGGCAGGCGTAAGCGCAATGGCGGTCAGCAAAGAAGACTGCTTAAGAAAATCGCGCCTTGTTTCTGTAAATGTTTTTTCCTGCTCCGGCGGCGCAGCTGGTTTTTTCCTGGGCATAATGGCAGTATTATCGGGTGGAGTTGTAAACCGTCGTGATTTGTAACACGTCAGTAGTCTCAATGTTTATCTTCTCGTTTCAATTTACCACAATTTTTCGTCCAAAGATTCATTCCCCATTAACCGCGCATTAAAACAGCGGGCGCAAGTACTATATCGGGAACCGGTCGGCACCGCAGGTCAGACCGGTTTCCCATGTCGAATTATTGCTTTTGTTATGGCGGTCTGACCGCCATAACAAAAAAGCCCCGGAAAATCCGGGGCTTACTATTCAACATTGTTTAGCAGTTATTATTAATTAAACAGGTAACGGATACCAAACTGCATCTGCCAGCGTGAACCGATAGCAGTACTGTTGGCAAAACTGTTTACCAGTGGCGTTAGGTTGGCAGCATCCTGCTGGGTAAAGGAATAACTGGGCGTTTTACCGTCAGCAGCCAACCCTTCGTAGCGAAGGAAATTGTTTACTGAAGTGAAACGTACAATACCCCAGTTTTTGTTTAACAGGTTTCCGATATTCAGGATATCCAGCGACAGGCGAAGCGTATGACGGTCAGCACCTGTTTTGAAGGAAATATCTTCTGTGATATTCAGATCCAGTTTTTTGAAGTAAGGGTTGATGACTGCATTGGCTTCTGCTACTTTACCACGGCGGCCGGCCAGGTAATTGTCCTGGTTGATATAGGCATTCAGCTGGTTCCACATCTGGCTGTTGGCGGGATTTGCAGGTGCACCTGTACCTATTGTTCCAGAACGTGGGTCTGTAGAGGTTCCTGTACCTGAACCACCTGAACCTGTTTTTACGAGGTTGATTTCAGTTGCATCTTTAGGAATGTAGATCAAATCGTTAGCGGTGTTACCATCATTGTTCAAATCTCCGTTGTATACATAAGAAGTAACGCCATTAGGTGCTGCTTCAAAGAATAAGCCGATGCTGGTAGCAAAATACTTAGCATAAGAAATTTTGTAAGAAGCAAAAGCTACTACACGGTGTGGCTGGTAAAAAGAAGCATAAGCCAGGTTGTCTGCATTGGGATCGCCTGATACAGGTCTTCCACTCCATAAACCACCGGCAGTACTGCCGCCTTCAGCCGTATTCTTTGCTTTGGCATAGGTGTAAGCCGCACTCAGGTACAGATCTTTAAACGTTTTCTGTATCCTGAAGGTAGTGGTGTAAGAATATCCTTTGCTGGAATTCTTCATTAAGATAGCCGTAGAAATATTAGGATTGGCTGCGGTAGCACCTCCTGCGCCAGAATAAATCTGCCTGCTGCTGCCGGTAGTGGCGGCATAGCGTACCCTGTTGTCTTTCTGGTTCAGCACAATGGAATTGGCCGTGCTTTCATTCAGGTTGATATTAGAGTAATAAACGGCGTTCTGATCTTTAA
>JANPGT010000877.1:0-6696 GCA_031424135.1 Chitinophagaceae bacterium | reverse complement strand
TTTTTCAATTCCCTCTTCATCAACCAGTCTGTCTGCACATCATTGCCCAGTAGAAAATTGTGTTCACCAAATTTTTCAAAGCCAAATTTGGTGTAGAAATCAATGGCCCGCTGGTTATGTTCCCAAACGCCCAGCCAAACCAGTTCCTTAGCTTTTTCTTCAGCTACCTGCAAACATTGCTGCATCAGCGCCTTGCCTACACCTTTCCCGATGGTTTTCTGGGCCGCATAGATACGGCCTATTTCAATGGCGGCAGCATCGCCCAGTTCAGGAGGATTTACACTGAGTACCAGTTTTGCATAACCCACCAGTTCGCCCTCCATTAAAGCTACCAGGAAAATATTACCAGGGGCAGTCACTTCATTCACCAGCGCCTCCATGCTAAAAGATTCATTCATGAACTTATCCATATCGTCTTTGGTATTGGACGCGGCAAAAGTGTCATAAAAAGTCTGCCTGCTTAAAACGGCTATTTTTTCTGCATCCGCAGCAGCTGCATATTTAATTTGAATGCTCATGCTGCAAGCTACTGAATCAGCTGTAAAATAAAAAAGGCACCCGCCCATTAGCTGATGCCTTATCAATTGCTGTACGATTATATTAATGATGCCTGTGGTGTACACGTATCTGGCGCTTTGCCTTACGAACCGGGTGCTTAACACCATCAGCCCTTAAGTCTTTGGCATCAGCCTTAATGTCTTTCCTGTCTTCTTTGATGTCTTTCCTGATTTCTTTCACTTCGGCTTTGTCGCCGTCTTTTTTAGCATCCAGCAATTCACGTTTATCCTTACGCACATCGCGTATGTCTTTACGCAGATCTTTCATGTCTTCTTTTTTGTCTGAAGCGGCTGTAGCAGGCGTTTGGGCAAAAGCACCTGCTGTTAACAAAGCGCCCAGCATCAGTAATGTAATTTTTTTCATAATGGTGATGTTTAGTTAAAGTGAATAACAGGGATAGGAAGGCATTTATGGCTGCAGGTTTAATGAGGCCAAAAAAATATTTCAAGGCAGGCGGAAATACCTGCTTACCGGCGCCCATTTTTTAAAAATGAGCGGATGGAGAAAAATGTCCGTTTTATACTACCTGCATAGAAAAATAATCCGCAAATTTGGGCATCTTTACTGTGAATATAAACCCACCCGGCTCATTTGTTACTGAATGAAATTATACCCAACCCGTTATTGGCAGACTTTGTAAGGCTTTACAGGGTCATCCATTTTGTATTTCCAAAAAACATCCGGATACCGGCGAAAGCGTATACACCCAGGCCGGAACAATGCCTGCAGTTTTTCCCGGTGGGCTGCAATGAAGTCACTTACACTGGTGCTGCTGAAAAAACAATCACCAGGCATGCGGCACTCATAGGCCAGCATACCATTATCAACCTTCGCCAACCCGATAACGATTTTCTTTCTATCCAGGTTATCTTTCAGCCCGGAGCCCTGCACCGCTGGCTGGGCATGGGCGCTGCTGAATTGCACAACCGTTTTTCTAATGCAGAAGATATACTGGGCAAAGAAATGGTACTGGTAAATGAGCAATTATACCATGCAAAAGGGTACGGGGAAATGATTGGGCTGATAGAACAGTACCTGTTCAGCAAATTAAGACAAATCAAAAAATACAACCATCCTGTTAATTCCATTGCCCGGATGATGCTGAAGCAGGAAGACAAGACACTTGACTGGTTTGTAAAAGAAGCCTGCCTCAGCCACCGGCAGTTTGACCGAAAATTTTACGATAGCACCGGTGTTGGTCCAAAAGAATTTATGAAACTTATCCGGTTCGACAGGGCATTCCGTATGAAAAACCGTTTTCCCGGAAAAGACTGGTTGTCAATTGCGCTGCATTGCGGTTATTACGATTACCCTCACTTGTCCAAAGCCTATAAAGAATTTACCGGCCACAGTCCTGAAGCATTTTTTCAGATAGATAATACCGCACCGGAAAGATTGTTTGGAGAAGCGGAGACCTGATGGATTTGAAGAAATGGCCCCCCCTGTTGACGTTTTTGGTTACCGGCATTTGATCTTTTGCGGGCCGATCGTTGCGACGCTCCTTTCAACGGCAGATCATTGGGAGACGGCCTATTCTATACCATCCGTTTGCCGGGTTGTTCAACGCCTCCGGCTTTGTATAATCTTTGCACATGTTCCCGGCGTTTCATCCCGCGCATCTCGGGACTATTCACATAATGCCTCTTAAGTGCTTTCGCCTCCCCGGCAAATAATACCGAAATTCTCTAACCTGGGTTTCCAAAAATCTAACAGCTACGCAGCTAAAAAACGTCCATTTCTTACTACCACATGCATTACCAACAGCAATAGTTTTGTATTTCAAACATCAACTGTTATGAAACGAAAACAATTTCTTGCAAGTTCGCTTTCCATACTGCCCGCCATAGCGTTTGCACAATTAAACGAAGCAACTGCCGCTCCCAAAAAACCATTTGTGGTAGCTGCCGGCAAAGGGCGGTTCAATGAATCCTTTTTGTTCAAAGGGAAATCACCCAATGATATTAAAATCTCAAAAGAAGACACCGGCGGTCAACTGGCGGTTTTTGAATACATTGGCTATGAGAAGACCGGTCCCGCGCTGCACCTGCATTATTTCCAGGATGAAATTTTTTACGTAGCAGGCGGCGAATACCGTTTTGTGGTGGGCAATGAAACCAAACTGCTGAAACCGGGCGATACCATCTTTCTGCCCCGGAACATTCCGCATACCTGGATACAGCTGACGGATACAGGCAGGCTGCTGTATTTTGTACAACCAGCCGGAAAAATGGAAGCGTTTTTCCGCACCATGAATAAGCTGACGCATCCTCCCACGCAGGAGGAAATTGACCGCATTCACAAAGAGCATGATTTAAAAGTAATAGGTCCGCCCTTAACCCCCTAGCCCCCTGAAGGGGGAATATTCGTTCTTTAATATTGCCTTGTTATATGGAAGATAATCAGTGCTCCGGAAGCCTGAAGGCTCCAATCCAAACTTTCCAGCGCTAGATGCTTCATGTAATAATCAATAGACGAAGAGCAAGGGCTGAGGCTGGCTTCCTCCCATTTCAGGGGATGCAAGCGGAGATTTTAAGTAGCAAGCGTAAACGTGGTGCCTGCTCCAGCTTTTGTCTGCAATGATATTTTGCAATGGATGGCTTGGGCAAGATCGCGCACCAGGTAAAGGCCCAACCCGTATTTTGTATTGGCCACGGCGCCGTCATCATACAGGGCCTTTGCCTGTTCTTCTTTCATACCGGGTCCATTGTCGGTTATAGAAAGATAAGTTTTGCCTCCCTCCTGGGCTGCTTTCCATGCTATACTGGCGCCTGGTGTATTTTTTAATGCTTTGATGGCATTGGCGGTAAGGTTGTGCATGATGGTTTGCAAATAATTCTCATCGGTACTTACTTCGATTGTACCAGGATCGCTGAAACTGATTTGAACATTCTCAGTACCTGCAAAAAACTTTTCCAGGTAAGCAAACAGTTGGCTGACGGGCACTTTTTTTATTTCTGGTTTGAAACTTTCCATCTGTCCCTTGCTCCACAGCAACATCGCTTCCATGGTTTCCAGCAAAGATTCTGCTGAATTGGTAATTTTTTGCTGGTTGGCGGCCACCTGTTGTTGGCTCAGCATTCCCGGATCATCTTTCTGTAATTGCAAAAAACTAATAAGGTTGGCAACAGGTCCGCGCAGATCGTGACTGAGAATAGCGAAAAACTTAGTCTTTACTTTATTGGCATCGTCCAATTGATTGTTCAGCACCATCAGGGTAGTATTGGTCTTTTTACGGATGCGGCTTTGCCAGAACAGCAGCCCCCCGATAATACCCAGCAACAAAAGGCCGGCTATTAATCCAACCTGTGTTTTCCGCTGGTTGGCAATGGCCAGTTTATTAATTTCAATCTCCTTATTTTTTAAATTAATGGCCTTCTCGTTTTCAAGGGAAGCTATCTTGTTTTTGTTTTCCTGCGAATAGATAGCATCCTGCAGCCGGTGGTAGTCAAGGAAATGCTGGTAAGCCATTTCATATTTACCCTGCAGGGCATTCACTTCTGCAAGATCGGCCAGCAGACTGGAAGAAAGATCTTTATCGCCGTTGCGGGTACTCATTGCAATGGCTTCCTCCAGGTATTTTTCTGCCAACTGCAGCATTCCCGCTTTGGATGCAGGCAATATGGTAGCGTCCATATCGCCGGGCCCGGTAGTTTCATGTTGTTTTACCATTAATGCCAGGGTCTTCCCTATCTCGGCTTTATTCAGCACCGCGTTCCTGTCGTGATTGTTTATTTCATCAAACAGTGCTGCCGCTTTAAAAGCATAAGCAAGAGATTTTGCATGATTGCTCCTGTTCAGCTTGCCCAGTTGCAATAAAATGGTTGCTTCTCCCTGTTTATTGTCCAGCTCCTTGTAGAGCGCCAGAGCTTTTACATTGATATCCGCGGCATGGGCAGAATCATGCATTTCGAAATAGGTGTCTGCCATATTGCACAGTTCATTTGCCACTCCTGTTTTATTGCCGGCGGCTGTCTGTCTTTGAATAGCCATATTGCTGTACTCCAGCGATTTTTTCAGGTCTTTCTGGTAATAATAAATAACTGCAATAGAGCTGTAGGTATTGCCGGTCAGCAAGTCGCTGTTGGGCAGGCTCTCATAGATATGCAGGGCTTCAAAATGATATTTCGCGGCCATTGAATAATCGCCCATTCCCTCGTAAGACTTACCCAGTGCATTTAACACGGAGGCAATTTTAGATGTATTGGATATTGCTTTATAAATATCCAGGGCTTTGGTAAACCGGGGAACAGCGTTTTTGTAGTCGCCCCGGAAATTTAAAATATTGCCATACAATACCTGCAGTGAGGCCCTGCCTTTTTGCCAATCCGCTTTCTCAACCCAGATGCCGGCACTGTCTGCTACCTGCGAAGCCTTGTCAAGGTCTATATCAATATACCTGTCGGCCGCAATAATATAGAGTTTGGCTTTTGCGGTATCACTGCTGGCTGCAGCTGCGGAAGACAACAGGGAATCGATCAGCGCCTGCCCCTGCTTTTGGGAAAAACCACCCGTCGAAAAAAGCAATAATAATCCAGTCAGCAATAGTCTCATATCATTATGCTTTTAGAAAATCCAGTGATTCTTTATAACTCCTTCCCACCGGCAAAGCAATGCTGTTTACATATACTTCTTTGGCAGTTATCTTATTGATGAAATTTTTCTGCACCGCGTAGCTGCGGTGAATGCGCACAAACATCCGGAAAGCTTTTTGCTCCAGCAGGCTGCTCAGTGAGGACAAAACGCAATACTTCTTATTGGGAGTAATGATGCCCGTATAGTCTCTCAACGCCTCCAGGTAAACAATGTCCTGCAACAGGATTTTTACCTGGTGGTGGCCGTCTTTAATAAAAATGGTATCGCCGCCCAGGGTATAGTCCAGCAATTCCGACTTATGCTTAATGGAAAGGTATTGCTCCAGCCGCTCCATCGCTTTGGCAAACCGATCGGTCTTCAAAGGTTTTACCAGGAAATCGAATGCTGCTTTTTCGAAACTTTCCAGTGCATAATCGGGGTAAGAGGTAATAAATATACAAGCGGGAATATGTTCCAGCCGGGTGCGCAATTCCAGCCCGTTCATGCCTTCCATATCTATATCAAGCAGCAGTATATCCGGGGGCGTTTGCTGTGCAGCGGCCAGCGCAGATTGGGCATTATCAAAGACACCGGTTACCAGCAGAAAAGGATAACGCCTGCAAAAAGACAGGGTACTCAACCGGTCTATCTCATCATCGTCTACAATAAAACAGGTGAAAGTCTTGCTCATTCAGTGGCTGCACTGTTTAGTAATAAGGTCCAATATACAATTCAAATCTACTGAATTTATGGGCAGCCGGCTAATGCTGCCTGCAAATCATGCTATTGGGCGGTTTAAAATGTAGTTGGGCGACTTAGGCCTTCACCCGCGCATGGCTGACGGTAGGTTTGTGACAGCAACTACAAACTATATAATTGTGGAACGCGCAATTACCAGCACCCGGAGCAACGATATTTGGCCATGCCGATGCTTATGCCGTAACCACTACGGAGAAAATCACCCAACCCTACAAAAATTGCCCGTAAAAAACTTGTGCAAAAACCATATAAATCTAAGTTCCCTGTGAATAAGGCGACACGCACACATTAAAGTAGTAGTATTAGTAGTAGTAGTTGGTGGTTGCTGGAGGCTCCGATGGCGGGGCCTCCTTTTTACAAACGTACTCCACCGCCCCATCCTATGCACCTGTAGTTCGTCTGTTAAAAATGTCGCTCATCGATTCCCGCTTTTCTTCCCCTGTCCGCTTCGGTAGGTTTGACAAACAAAACAAACAACCATGAAAGTTCTACTACTACCAGCACTCGCTTTACTGTTAACAGCTGTTGCCTGCAAAAAAAGCGCCACTCCACCCGGAGGCGGTACTACCCCGCCCGTTACCGGTACCAAGCCCTGCCAATTGATTTTCTGGAAAGCTACAGAAACGGCTTACCCCACCTATTTTGAATTCAATGCGGCTGGAAAGATTACCAAGTCAAGATGGTTCTCCAATGGCGGGGCCCTGGCACCGCTGACCCGCATTTTTACCTACAATGCCCAGAACCAGCTGACCAGCATTGCAGACAGTGTGGGCGCTGGTCAGCCGGCCAATATGGTTACCAGCTTCA
>JANPGT010000876.1:0-1974 GCA_031424135.1 Chitinophagaceae bacterium | reverse complement strand
AGTGGTGCTAAAGCAGCTAAATACGGACAACTGTATGAGTACAATATAAAAATGAAAGACGGCAGTTTTATTTCTTCGGGGGTTGCTTCTTATGAGCCCCATATCGGGAATGAAGAAAATCCTTTTCATGAGCCCATCAATTTTACGGAGAAAGTGCACTGGAGCACTGACCGCAACCACTTCATTGAGAAACCATTTTGCGAAACCTATTTTCCAGCTGCTTCAGTAGGGTATAGCAATGTAAGCGTCACCTCTTTTGGTGACGATTACGACGGCAACGGTGCTGTAGTAAATAACAGCACCGGGCATATTGAAAACGAATACTATACCGCCAAAGATTTCCCTACTAAAGTAGACTACCTGGCACTTGAGCAGACAGATTATGAAAATAGCCTGATCATGAAATTATTCAGCTCAAGGTCCATCCACCGTGTAGCCAATTCCCAGGGGTTCAGGGTAGAGTTAAATGATATGCACGGTAAACCCAAATCGGTAAAAGTATTTAATAAGGGCGGAGATCTGGTTTCCTCCTCGGAATTTATGTACCGCGTCAAAGATCAAAATGCCGGTGAAAAAGAGTTGAACAATGACAATATAGATGTGTTGCAGACAAATGAAGACGCGCCGGGTGCTGCTGGATTGATTGTGCAAAAAACACTTGCCACGGAGATTGACTTTACGACAGATTTACGCGAAAGTATGAGCGAAAGTACCGGGTACACCGTAGGCGGCTACACCGGAAGCATGGTGATACCGCTGGCATTCTTTCCCCTGTATTTCCCCTATTTTGCCGTCAACTATAGTCGCAGTAGAACTTTTGATACTTATAATTCTGTGTCGTCAGTAAAAGTTATCAACCGCTTTGGCATTCTGTCAAAAGTGGTTACCACGCAAAATGGCTCTACTATTGAGGCAGAGAATCTTTTGTGGGATGGTCTGACCGGGGAAGTGCTGCTGACAAAAACGCAGAATGAATTTGATAAAGCAACCTATGCATTTACTTATCCGGCGCACATGGTGGCGGCTTATGAAGGCATGGGGGCAGCTTACAAAAACCTGGGTATCACCTTCATGAATTTTAATACCGTTACCGACGGAAGAATCACTTCATTAACAGGAACCGAACAAAACAATGTCCTTTTTCCGGGCGACGAACTGATAAAGCTGCAGGGTTTTGCGCAAAGAGGCTGGATCATCCGCTCTGCTGATGCCTCCTACCGCCTGATAGATGAAAACGGGGAATTTATTACAACAAGCGGTGCATGGCAAATTGTACGGTCGGGTCGTCGCAATATGCTTGCGGCCGGTACCGGGTCAGTAATCACCATGAACGATCCACGGGTAAATGGCACATTGGCTTTAACCGTAGATAAAAGAATCCTTGACTCCAAAGCCATCGAATACCAGGACCAATGGTCAGTACCTGTAGCACCAAAAACAGGTTTGTACACAGATTGCAGTACAAGCTCCAGCAGTCAAAAGGCATTGGTTGCAATACCCGGTTCTACTAATTCCTGTACTTGTGACTGTCTAAAACCCTTTTTTGACTACCTAATATATTCTGAGCAATTGTTTATTAATCAGTCGCAAAATATTACAGTCCAAAGTCTGAAAACTGAAGCTAATAATACTGGTAATCCTCTTTACGCTGTTGGCACCTGCCCTATCATCGATCAAAATTTATCGAAACCATTTTACGCACTTACCAGTAATTCGTTCTCAAATATTTACACGGCAAAAATCGGCAACTGTACCGTGTCAATTCGATCGGCAGATAATTCACCGGTTTCTTTTTATAACCTGGCTAGTCAACCATGCGGAACCACACCGGTGGTCAATTTCACTGTGCAGGGCGGCCAGGCCACAGTGGCTACTTTAACCGTGGATGGTTGCGATAACTGCCAGGACCCGGTTGGTCAGACCATCAATCCATATTATACAGGTGTGCTGGGCAATTGGCGGCCAGTCACCAAC
>JANPGT010000875.1:0-8286 GCA_031424135.1 Chitinophagaceae bacterium | reverse complement strand
CTATCATCAGCTGTTCGCTTTAAGTCGTGAATCGTGAATCGTCAGACGTGAGTAGGGGCTCAGTCAGCAATTGCTCACGATTGACGCCTGACGACTCACGTTTTCAGATAATGCCTGCAAAATTCGTGAATTTGATCCAGTTCTTCGAATTGAAGATTTTGGCGGAGGGGGAAGCTGTATTTTTTGTTTTCTGAGGTGTCAATGGTAACGCTGTCGTACCGGATGTCAATATGGTTGATCCGCGACCATAAAAAGAATTCGCTTTGCGGAATACCCGAGATGGTGATGCCTATATGGTTGAATTTCACCAGTTCCACTGTACCCATCTTTTTTTCGCAAAACAACAGGTAGCCGTAGGCGGCGCTGATAAGCACCAGAACAATACTCATTATCCAGTTGTCTTCTGCGAACAGGATGGCAGCGGCGCCAAGGAAAATAACGCATTCAATAAACCGGAACACCATATTCATCCGGGGTAGTTCCTGCACCAGGTTACGGTTGGTGAAGACTACTATCAATATATCGATGCCAATCATTAGCTGGCACCAGAAATAAAGGTGGTTAAGCACGGGTTGTTGTAACTGGTGGATGGCGTTGAGCAGGATAAGCAGTCCGGCTACAAAATGGAGAAAACGTCCCATGCGTTTGAGGTTTTCAAAACCGGGATGTACAATGCTGATGGCAAGCCCGTTCATAAGCGTTGTTTCCTGGTAGATGCAGGCGCGGGAAAAATCCATAAATGTGTGAACCGGGATTCATTTGATTTACAGGATTTTTGTGATTAAGGGGCGCTCAATCTCATTGTTAAGGACGCAATTTGATATTTTCAGACTTTTTGTCTTTAAACGCCCACCGCTCATAGCTAAAAGCCAGCAGCTTTCCTCAATTGCTTCCTGCAATAATCATTGAACTCATCCTCTTCCGCATCCCCTTCTTCGTCGATGGTTTCGCGCTGCAGGAGTCGGTTGCTGGTAAAATCAAGTGTCAGTAAATCGTCTTTCAGCACTACGTTATTGAAATCGGTCCATTTATACCTTCTGCGGATAAGCGTGTTGATGGCAATCTCTGTATCGGTAAAACCAACTTCAAGGGGATTTTTTGCCTGGCGTTCAAACAGGCCCATCAGCGCAAAAGGAATGAAAAGCCAGTTGAGCCAGGGCATGGTAACCCACCCAATGGCAGCGATGAATAAAGCGCTGTTGTAATAAACTGTCCTGTGCAGTTTTCTTTGCTGGTAAATATTCCACCCGGTAATGGCGGAAATGGCAATGGCACCAAACAGGTAGGCAATTTTAATATTGCTGGAAAAATACTGCTCCCTTGCAAACAGCAATACAGAAATGGTCAGCAGCAATAAAGAAAATCTGTCAATATACCGGCTGCTGGTATTTTTAAGCGTTACAACATATTGGTAAACCATCGGGGGATTGCTGATTGCGGGATTTACTGATTTTGGGATTTCTCCCGCCTGCAATTTCAGGAAAAATGAATTGCTGATGGCAGGATTTATCTATTGTTGGATTTGTTTGAGTGTACCAGCCGGTCTTTATTATAAATTTAATCCAGAAACAGGATTGGCTGATTACGGTATGGTGAGTTTTGTTTTTATTTGGCATAAACAAATCACCAAATCCCGAAATCAACAAATCAGCAATGGCTTTTTAGCTGTTGCTGGCCACCATCAAATTACATAATTTCCAGAGTATCCGGGCGCCTACATTGGCATCTATTTCTGTTTCGCCGGTACCCACTTCACACAGGTCAAATCCAATCAGTTTGCGGCCGCTGCGCAAGAGCTGGCGCAACAGGTAATAGGTTTGTTCTATTTCCAGTCCACCGGGTACAGGTGTACCGGTATTTGGACAAAGTTTTGGATCCAGTCCATCTATGTCAAAGCTGAGGTAAACATTTTGGGGCAGGTGGGTAATAATTTCATCTGCTACCTGTTTCCAGGTTTGTCCTTCAAACTGTCTCTCTTTCAGTTCGTGATCAAAATAGGTAACTACGCGGTAATTGCTGTTGCTGATGTATTCCCATTCCTCGTCGCAGAGATCACGCACACCCACCTGTACCAATTTTTTCACCGCGGGCAGTTCGGTAAGTGCATTGTACATGATGCAGGCGTGGCTATAGGAAAAACCTTCATAATTTTTGCGCAGGTCGGCATGGGCATCAATCTGTAAAATGCCAAAATCTCCGTGTTTTTCTCCTATGGCTTTGAAATACCCCAGCGCGGTACTGTGGTCGCCACCCACCAGGCCCACCAGTTTGCCCTTGTCCAGCAATTCCTTGGTCTGCTGGTATACCCAGTTGTTCAGGTAAATGCCACCCTCGTTGATCTCTTTCATGCTCTTGCACATGAAATTGTTCTTTTCTACAATTTCTCCTTTGGAGATATAATCAATGTACAATTCAGCTTCTTTGCGGAGGTAGTCACTTTTCATCAGTACTTTCTTGTCGGCGGGGCGCATGTAAAATCCTTCCTTCCATCCCTCGCGCACATCTGTATCAAAAATGTCTACCTGCAGGGCCGCTTTGCAGATATGGTCGCAGGCCCTGGCAGTACCTGCACCGTAGCTTACGGTTACTTCCCAGGGAACGGGTAGAATCACTACCCTTGCTTCGTCTTCGGTAAAAGGCAATCCAAAAATATTGTTATTGGGGTTTCCGGCCCTGTTCGGATCAAATTGAGAAAGGTCTGCCATGGTATTATATGTCTGATGGGTAAACGCTGCGCAAGTTAATGCAGTATATAGTAGAAGCAAAAAAATCATCATCCGTTGCAGCCACTATAAACTAACAGTTGTTAAAATTTTTAATAAATATTTGAACAACCGGGACAGCAATTGGTTGTATCTGTGCATATTTTGCCGGGTGAGGAAATTCATACTACGGCATGATTTAATACCTCAAATAAGCAGGGCGGGATCATTTTTTTTGGACTAATTTTACAGCCGAAATCTACAATATGAAAAAGACCCATATTATTATTCTGGTGCTGATTGCTGCGGCCATTGCCGTGCTGGTAAGCTATACCGGCAATCTTACCACCTATGAAACAGTGGCTTCCGCCAGGCAGAAAGAGGGCAAATTTGTGCGTTTGATTGCCAAAGTAGACAAAAGCCAGCCGGTGGAATACGATGCCGCTAAAGACCCCAATTATCTAAGTTTTACCGCGGTAGACACCCTTGGTAATACTACCAAAGTGATTTTCCGCAATTCCAAACCGCCCGATTTTGAAAAAAGTGAGCGGTTGGTACTGAACGGAAAATGGCAGAATGGACAATTTGAGTGCAAGGACATGCTGATGAAATGTCCTTCCAAATACAAAGATGATCCCAACGTGATGAAAAAGAACCTCACAATAACCAACTAATCCCGTAACATGAATTTTATTGGCGAACATCTTTTGCCCGGCCAGTTCGGACATTTCTTTGTTATTCTTTCTTTTGTTGCTTCACTGATTGCTACAATTGCTTATTTTAAAAGCGCTGCTTCACCGCTGGAAGAAACTGCCCTTAGCTGGAAAAGGCTGGGCCGCTGGGCCTTTTCCGTTGAATGCTTTTCAGTATTCTCTGTCTTTATTACCATTTTCTATATTATTTCTACCCATAAGTTTGAATATACCTATGCCTGGAACCATTCCAGCAAGGCACTGAGTCCCAGCTACCTGCTCAGTTGCATATGGGAGGCGCAGGAGGGTAGTTTTCTGCTGTGGATTATCTGGCATTGCGTACTGGGTATTGTGCTGATGGCGCGTGCCGGTAAATGGGAAGCACCCGTAATGACGGTAATTAGTTTTGCCCAGGTTTGCCTGGCTACCATGATTATCGGTTTGTATTTCGGTCACATAAAAGTGGGGATAAACCCGTTTCTGCTGGTACGCCAGCTGGAAAACATGCAGGCGGCGCCTATTTTCAGCCGGCCCGATTATCTGAGCATACCTATGATGCAGGACGGGCAGGGACTTAACCAATTGCTGCAGAATTACTGGATGGTGATACATCCGCCGGTGCTGTTCCTGGGTTTTGCCTCTACCATTGTACCCTTTGCCTATGCCATGGCCGGCTTATGGAAAAAAGATTATACGGGCTGGACGAAGGTAGCCCTGCCCTGGACCCTGTTTTCTGCAGGCATACTCGGGCTGGGCATTATGATGGGCGCTGCATGGGCCTATGAGTCTTTAACCTTTGGTGGTTTCTGGGCCTGGGATCCTGTAGAAAATGCCTCGCTGGTGCCCTGGCTGGTAATGGTGGCCGGCCTGCATACACAGCTGGTCTACAATGCCACCGGCCACTCGCTCCGCGCTACCTACCTGTTCTTTATCGTTTCGTTTTTCCTGGTATTGTTTTCAACTTTTTTAACCCGCAGTGGTATCCTGGGCGACAGTTCTGTGCATGCTTTTGTAGAGAACGATATGAACTTTCAGCTGATTTCGCTGATGGTAGTGTTCCTGCTGCCTGCGCTGCTTTTGTATGGAACACGTTACAAACAGATTCCGCATATTGTAAAAGAGGAGAGTACTTATTCAAGAGAGTTCTGGATGTTTATAGGCGCCCTGGTGCTCTTCCTGGCTGCCCTGGTAATTACCTGGCAAACGTCTTTTACACCCATTTATAATAAAATGGCAGGCAAAACAACCGCCATGCCCGAAGACCCCGAATTTGCCTATAATAAAATACAGGTATTTGTGGCAGTGGTGCTGGGCATTTTAACTGCCACGGGGCAATACCTCCGCTATAAAGACACGCCGCGCGGTGTGTTTATTAAGAAGGCGGGCATTCCAACGTTGATAGCACTGGTGCTGTCACTGTTGATCAGTTTTTTTGGAGAGATCAATTTTCATAAGCACGGGATTGGATTTTTAGGCGCCATCCACCTGGCTATTTTTGCCAGTGTATATGGCATAGTAGCCAACGCAGCCTATATATGGGCTGGACTCAATGGAAAATTTAAAGCAGCAGGCGGTTCTATTGCCCACCTGGGTTTTGGTATGATGCTGCTGGGCATATTAATTTCCTCCGCAAAAAAAGACGTGCTTTCAAAAAACAACGGCATTTTATTGAACTTTGATCCCAAGTCAAAACAGGATCCGCTGGAGAACCTGACACTTATCAGGGGTTTGCGCACTGACATGGGTAATTACTGGGCTACGTATGAAAACCACGATAGTACCAGCAATCACGGCACCATTACTTATTTTAAGATCAATTTCGAAAACAAAAAGAACGGCGAGAAATTTACGCTGTACCCCAACTGGATAAGAAATACCAAGGGCGCAGAAGGCTTCTCCAATAATCCGGACTCGAGGCATTACTGGAATAGGGATATCTTTACCTATATCAGCGCCAACAATACCATGGAAGCAGCACCTGATACTGCGCAGTTCAGGAAATACAGTGTAAAGCAGAAGGATACCATTTTCTATTCGGGTGGGTATATGATCCTGAATAAGGTTAGTATTAATCCGGCTGATACAAGACATACCATCAAGCCCAATGATACCCTGATTGTGGCGGATTTAACTGTTTTCTCTGCTGATACCATGAAATACCGGGCTACCCCTGCCATCTACTGGAAGGGCGTAGACTCAAGGTTTATTTTTGACACCGTGTTTGCGCAGAACCTGGCTATTGGGTTTACCAGCGTGAACAATGATACCCATGCTATTGAAATACAGGTAAAAGAGTCGGGCCGAATGACCCCGTTTGTGGCACTGAAAGCCTATGAATTCCCCCAGATAAACCTGTTATGGGCCGGAACCATTATTATGACCCTTGGTTTTGCAGTGAGTATACGCCGCAGGTACGGCCTTGCAAGAAGTTTACATGTCAGTAAGCGCGCAGGGGTAAACAGTAATGAAAGTTAAGCGCTGGAAATTTTGGCAATTCCCTAACAGCCTTCCGGGTTACTTTTTTGTCCTCATTAGGATTAACAGCAACCAGTTTGTATTTTTATCCGATGGGTATTCCTGTGGCATATAGAAGATTCCCCCGGCTTTTGGCCTTCCTGCTCTGCTTTTTTGCAGCAGTAAATAGCCATGCCCAACAGGACACTTCGCACCCGTCAAGAGAAGATTCCATTTTCAAAAATGTACAGCACCCTGAATTAGGACCCAACGATACGATTATGGTGCCGGCCAAAATCAGTGAAGATGGTCTGCTGATGCCTGCCAGAACGATGGAAGGTTTCTGGATAAGCCGACCTGGTCCGCCGGGTATGCGTGAACGCGTTGAAAAGTGGACAAGGTTGCGCAACGCTGTTTACGTTACCTATCCCTATGCCAAAAGAGCGGGCGCGGTAATGAATGATATCAATGCAAAGATTGAGAAGATGAAGGAAAAGGATGACCGCAGGGCATATATAAAATCCAGGGAGAAAGAATTGCGGAAAGAGTTTACAGATCCGCTCACCAATCTCTCCGTATACCAGGGCAAAGTGCTGATGAAACTGATTAACCGCCAAACCGGCAATAACTGTTACGAAATCATCAAAGAATACAAGGGGGGCGTCACTGCGCGTTTATACCAGACCGTGGCATTTTTCTTCAGTACCAGTTTAAAGCAGCCCTATGATGCGCAGGGGGACGACAGGGAGATTGAATCCATTGTGCTGGAAGTGGAAAGGATGTATGGGCGGTAGACGTAATTAAAAATGCAAAATTCAAAAGTAAAAATCCTCCGCCACAACTCGTAGTTAGTGTTACAGGCAGAAGACATCCGTGCCTGCAAAGCCTCCACCGGGCCCGTTTTATTCTCTTATTGTCAAAACCAAACTTTGCCTATAAGTCCGCGTTGCTTTTTAACTTTTTAATTTTTACTTTTGAATTTCTACAACCTGTGAATTTTATCAATAATTGAAGTGGTAGAAAAACCCTGCATAACAGGGTTAATAATTACCCGGCCACCATTGGCCATTACTTCTTTGCCACCTACTACCTGTTCTACGGTATAGTCGCCGCCCTTTACAATGGTATCGGGCATAATAGCGGTAATCAGTTCAAGAGGGGTATCTTCTTCAAAAATAACCACGGCATCTACCATCAGCAGCGAGGCCATCAGCAGTGCACGGCTGTGTTCATTGTTTACGGGCCTGGAAGGACCTTTCAATCTTTTGGTACTGGCGTCTGCATTAACACCCACCACCAATACATCGCCTTCTTTTGCCGCCTGGCTCAGTGAAAAAATATGGCCTTCATGTAAAATATCAAAGCAGCCATTGGTAAAGGCAATTTTTTTACCCAGGAATTTCCATCTGCCGGTTTCTTTCAGCAGCGCCGGCAGGCTGTATATTTTTTGTTGAATGATATCAGGATATTTCATCTTTTTTTTTTCTATTGATAACCGGCAATAAAAATACGCTGATGGCGCCAAAAATTATCACCATGAAAAATTGTACCAGCCAGAGCAGCCACCCGAATGCTTTTCCCATGTTCTCTGTTAATCCGTACAATACCATGGTTTCCTGTACCAGCAGGGGATACGCACCAATGCCACCCGGTGTGGCAATCATACCAATGCTGCCCATCGACAGTACAGACAGTGATTCCCTGACGCCATAGCCGCTTGTTTCCTTCATGGCAGCCATGCCTACGCGGATCGCCGCCAGGTAAAGCACCCAGATAAGTATGGTATGAAATATAAACCATCCCTTGTTCTTCAAATAGCGGATGCTGGTAAGTCCATGCCAGATGTTTTTCAGCATTTGCTTTATTTTCTTTACAATGCTGATGTGTGCAAATTTTTGGAAGAGCCAGCGTACGGTCGTAAATATGAGTGTAAGTGCCAGCAGGGTCAGCGCGCCGTTGAGTATACGTGTACCGGCACTGGCGCCATTGTTAAAAATTTTGTTGAGCATGGCTGATGCGTACACGCCAATGACATCTACCTGGGAGAAAAAAGTAATGGCAAATACAATGGCCAGGCAGACCAGGTCAAATGCCCGTTCTGCCACCACAGTACCCACCAGTTTGTCTGTAGGTATTTTTTCATAACGGTTAAGAATAGAGCATTTTATTACCTCGCCCAGTCTGGGTACCAGCAGGTTTACAATATAGCTTACCAGTACCGCAAAATAAGTATTCAGGATGGAGGGATTGTATCCCATGGGCTGCATCAGTATCCGCCAGCGCACAGCACGGCTCAGGTGAGAGGCCAGCAGTATCAACACTACGGGAATCAGCAACCAGAAATCTGCCCTTAACCAGGCGCCTTTTATATCCAGCCAGTCTTTGTGTTCAATTTTACCGAGGCTCCACCAGACTAAAAAAACAGCCAGGCCAAAAAA
>JANPGT010000874.1:0-4030 GCA_031424135.1 Chitinophagaceae bacterium | reverse complement strand
TTACTGGCAGGTGCGGGTGGTGCATTGCCTGCCGGCGGCAACGGTGCTTTTATCATTATGGTGCAGTATGATTTGCTGCAGAATTCGCGCGGCCCCTACGGCAACCGGCCATTCTTCAGTTTTGGCTATAATGTTGGCTTTTGATTTTTTTCACCGCAGAGGAACAGAAGGTAAACACGGAGGAAGAAGAGGCTATGAGGGCTAATAAATGTATTACTCTTTTGCCGCTGTGAAAAATTGTCTGCACTATGATTTATAGGATCCAGGGATTAATAAGATGCGTTTGCTGAACCCTCCTGTACCTCCGTGAAAACCCTCCTTTACCTCTGTGGCTAATTCATCCGATTTTATTAAACAATTCTACCGGCGTATTGCAGAGTACAATTCTTTCTTCTACGGGCTCGTATAAGAAATCATCTTTTTCAAGTGCCCTCAGGTGATTGATAAGATGGCTGTAGAAGCCACCTGAATTAAGCAGGTAGATTTTTTTATCGTGAATTTTCAGCTGGTTCCAGGTAAGCATTTCAAACAGTTCGTCCAGCGTGCCAAAGCCACCCGGCAAAATAATGGCAGCATCGCTCATGTCATACATCATTTTTTTTCTGCTGTGCATGTCAGGTACCACGGCCAGTTCTGTAAGTCCCTGGTGCTGGTGTTCCCAGGCCGTGAGTACTTTGGGTATTACGCCCATCACCGCTCCACCGTTCGACAGTACCGCATCGGCCACTGTGCCCATCAGCCCTTCTTTGGCACCCCCGTAAATCAATTTTAATTTCAGCATGGCCAGGTACTTGCCCAGTTCCGCAGCATGTTCTTTATAGAGTGGATTGTTGCCGTTTTTAGAGCCGCAGAATACCGCCACTGCTTCAATGTTCATACGAATGCATTTTTAGAGATAAAGCTAACCAAAACCCTTACGCAACTTAACAAAGAGTTTTATACCTTCAAAGATATTTTATATTACAGCTTAAACGCAATTATTTATACCATTTGTCTATGTCGCCGCTTTTACTGTTCTCCTTTATCATTATTTACTTTGTTATTCTGCTGGTGGTAGCGTACTATACTTCGCGCAATTCCAATAACGAGTCTTTTTTTATCGGCAACAAAAACTCCAACTGGATGCTGGTGGCTTTTGGCATGATTGGTACTTCGCTCAGCGGCGTCACTTTTGTAAGCGTACCGGGTGCCGTAGCCAACGAGTCTTTTGCGTATTTCCAGGTCACCATTGGTTACCTTATCGGCTATCTTATCATTGCCTTTGTGCTGCTGCCGCTGTATTACCGGCTTAACCTTACCTCTATTTATAATTACCTCAGTTCAAGACTGGGTTTTACCTCGTATAAAACAGGCGCCTCGTTTTTTATTTTATCAAGAACCCTGGGGGCCACCGCAAGGCTTTACCTGGTGGTAAACATTCTGCAGGCCGCTATACTGGAAAGTTTTCATGTGCCTTTCTGGGTAACCACAGTGGTAATACTGGGCATGATACTGCTGTACACCTATGAAGGAGGGGTTAAAACTATTGTATGGACGGATACGCTTCAAACCACCTGTATGCTGGCTGGCCTGGTAATATGTGTTATCTATATTCTTTCTAACCTGCACCTGGGCGTGGCAGACAGTTTGAGCGCAATGAATGAAAAAGGCTATTCAAAAATATTTTTTACCGATCCGGGCAGCAAGTTCTTTTTTCTTAAACAAATACTGGCAGGGGCCTTCATTACCATTACCATGACGGGTATGGACCAGGAAATGATGCAAAAAAATATTTCAGTAAAAAGACTGGCCGATTCACAGAAAAATGTGGTTACGCTGGGCGTAATACTGTTGCTGGTGATTGTGCTGTTTCTTTTTCTTGGCGGACTGCTGTATTTATATGCTGAATCTATCGGCGGTCATTTCACCACGCTGGAAAACGGCAGCAAGGCATTTATGATTGGCGATACTGTTGCTACGGGCGATAAACTGTTCCCTGTAATTGCGCTTAAATACATGCCACCGTTGGTATCTGTTATCTTTATTATTGCGCTGATATCGGCCCTTTTCCCCAGTGCAGACGGCGCCATTACAGCCCTCACTTCTTCTTTTTGTATAGATATCATTGGGCTGCAGCGCAGAACAGATTTGAATGATGCAGCAAAAAAGAAAACCCGGCAGCGGGTGCACCTGGTCTTTGCGGCTTTGTTCCTTGTTTTTGTAATGATTTATAAATGGGTCAACAACCCCAGCATGATTGGCGTTATTCTTAAAGTAGCGGCCTATACTTATGGTCCGTTACTGGGCCTCTTTTCTTTTGGCATTTTAACCAAAAGAAGCGTACAGGACCGGCTGGTACCCATCGTTTGCATAGCAGCACCCATCATCTGTTTCATTCTTGACAAATACCAGAAAGCTATTTTTGGCTCCTTCGAAATAGGGTTGGAGCTGCTGATCATTAACGGCTTGCTTACTTTCTTCGGCCTGTTAATGATCTCAAAAAAAGCTGCCACCGCATAAACTAAAATTCCGTCCCCAACGTTTTAACAAGTGTGCCATCGCATTTCGCCACAAACGAAAACGATGGCATTTATTGTCTCTAAGAACGAATTGGTAAGTATCCGGGGCAATAAATACAATGCTTATATGACCCATAATAATTACCCTTTAACATCCTAAACGATTGCAACATGAACGATACGATTAAGCTGGGCAAACAGCGCAGGTGGAGCGAATCAAAAGCACAAAGCAGCTGGCAGATCTTTAAAATAATGGCCGAATTTGTAGACGGGTTTGAAGCGCTGGCCAAACTGGGGCCCTGCATTTCCATCTTCGGAAGCGCCCGCACCAAAGAAGAAAATCCCTATTACGAACTGTCAGTAGAAATTGGCAAACGCCTGTCTGAAGAAGGTTTTGGTATCATCTCGGGCGGTGGACCAGGTATTATGGAAGCAGCTAATAAAGGCGCGCAACTGGGCGGCGGTAAGTCTGTAGGATTGAATATTGAACTGCCTTTTGAACAGGAATCGAACCATTTTATTGATCGCGATGCCAACCTCAACTTCGATAATTTCTTTGTGCGTAAAACACTTTTTACCAAATACTCCCAGGGTTTTGTAATGATGCCCGGCGGCTTTGGTACCATGGATGAATTTTTTGAAGTAGCCACCTTAATACAAACCGGCAAAATGACCCAGGTGCCACTGATACTGGTGGGCAAAAGTTACTGGGGCGGATTAATGGCATGGATGGAGACCATCATGATGAAAGAAAAAAACATCAATGCTGCTGACCTGGAGCTGTTAAAAATGGTAGATACCGCAGAAGAAGTGGTAGAACATGTGCTGCACTTCTACAGCAAGCACGCGCTGCAACCAAACTTCTAGGGAGGGTATTAGGTAAAGGGCTTGGGTGTAAGGCCTTTTTCCTTCGCCACTTCTGGTAAGGTATAAGGAGAAAGGCTTAAGGCATAAGGTCTTTTACCGTTGCCTTCTTCCCTCTATCTTTTGCCCTACACCTTCTACCCTGAGCCTTCTCCCTATCTTTGCAAAAAAATTGCATGGATCTGATTCTTCCGTTGGCAGAAGCATACGCAGAAAAATATACCTCCGCGGAAGAGGCCCTTTTGCGGCAGATTAACCAGCAAACACAGCTTCATCCCAAAGCACATATGCTCAGCGGCCATACCCAGGGCAAATTCCTGGAACTGCTCAGCCTGCTGTACAAGCCCCGCCGCATTCTTGAAATTGGCAGTTTTACAGGCTATAGCGCCCTTTGCCTGGCAAAAGGCCTTACAGCCGATGGAGAGCTGCATACCATTGAGTTAAGGGAGGAAGACGCCGCCGTGGCCAGGCAAAATTTTAACTTGTCGGAAGCAAATGATAAAATATTTTTGCATGTTGGCAACGCCCGGGAACTGATACCGGGGTGGCGCCGGCAACCCGGGATGCTGGGTTTTCGTTATTCATTCCACCGGCCGGCGATCGCCGCATTGCTGGCCGAGGCGCGGGTGGACTGGTTGTGGGAAGGCGCGCAGCGCGCCGGCGTGCCC
>JANPGT010000873.1:0-12718 GCA_031424135.1 Chitinophagaceae bacterium | reverse complement strand
GCTGAGGAAATCAAACAAAGTAACCACGCCTGTTTTGCCTGCTTTTACATCCAGGAACAGCAACACACTAACAATAAATGAAGCCAGGATGGCGCCACTGCCGATAAAGCCGGTAGCCGGTTTCGACAAATACCTGCGCAGCAAACCGTTGATGAGAAAACCCAGCACCGGACACAATGGAACTAAAAATACTAAATAACGCATACCCCAATCCCCTAAAGGGGTTTTAAAAACCTAAGCTTTGAAGGACTTAAGTCAATTTTAAATGAATAATTCAATCATTCTGTGCTGCATCCCAATTCCCCCTTCAGGGGGTAAGGGGGTGGCTAGTGCTTCAACCTGTTTAAAAAATTAATATCCACCGAATGCGTGTTACGGTACAACATTACAATGATGGCCAGTCCCACACTTACTTCTGCTGCTGCCACTACCATAATAAAAAATACGAACAGCTGGCCGTCAACACCGGCACTGCCATCTCTCACTATACCTGCAATATGGTGCATTTTTGAAAACGCTACCAGCAGCAGGTTGGCCGCGTTCAGCATTAACTCTATGCACATAAAAATAATAATGGCATTGCGGCGGGTTAATACCCCGGCCACGCCAATGCAGAACAGCGCTATGGAAACGAATATGTAATAATTTACCGGCATACCCCTGGCCCCTAAAGGGGAATATTTATGTTCACAATTAAAATTCCATCTATTAAAGACACTTGCCATGTACCGCGCATTTCATCTAAACCAAACATTGCTTGACGGTACACTTCACTTTTATTAAACCAAACCACCCGGTTGAACTCATCAACGCCCCTTCAGGGGATGGGGGTTGCTATTCTTTCTTCCCTATCACCACGGCACCTACCATGGCACTTAAAAACAATACGCTGCTGATTTCGAAAGGCACTACATACTGCTGAAACAGCGTCATGCCCAGGAATTTGATCAATCCAATATCACCCCCCGAGGTTTCCACCATTTGCTTTTTAATGCCTGCATCTTTCAACGCCGCTACCAATACCAGGAAAAGGCAGCCACCTGCCAGGAAACCGGCAAAGCGGATCAGTTTATTTTTCTGCAGGTTCATATCTGCATTCAGGTTCATCAGCATGATTACAAAGAGAAACAATACCATGATGGCGCCCGCATAAACAATAATATTCACAATGGCCAGGAACTGTGCATTCAGCAAAATATAATGCCCGGAGATGGCAAAGAAGGCAACAATTAAAAACAATACACTGTACACTGGATTCTTACTCAACACTACCATTAACGCGCTGCCCAGGGCCAGTGCTGTTAAAAACCAGAATAATATTTGTGTAATTCCCATTTTTCTTTAAACAGTTGAATCAGCTGTTAGCTTTGAGCTGTTAGCCTGAAAACTTTTATAATAAAGATTTCTATACCGATGCGTTCGATTCGTCTATTCCGCTTCCATATAACATCCACCGTCGGGCAAACCAACTAAGAACTAAAAACTACAAACTTTTCTTAACTCTTCCCCCCGCTGCTTTTGCATACAATTCCGGTTCTTTGATGGGATCCGGAATCAGCAAATCCTGTTTGCCGTAAATAAATGTCTGCCGCTGAAAATTTGCCGGGGCAAAAGTTTCAGTAAGGTAAATAGCGTCTTTTGGACAAGCTTCTTCGCACAATCCACAGAATATGCAGCGCAGCATATTAATCTCGTATTTGGCAGCGTATTTTTCTTCTTTGTACAGGTGTTCTTCTCCTTTCTTACGCTCGGCACCTTCCATGGTAATGGCTTCTGCCGGGCAGGAAACAGCACACAGTCCGCAGGCAGTACATCTTTCACGGCCTTCTTCATCGCGGTTCAGAATATGTAATCCCCTGAACACCGGGCTGAAAGGACGTTTCTGTTCCGGATACTTAATGGTAGCCTTTCTTTTAAATAGATGCACAAAGGTGATTGCCATGCCTTTGAAAATGTTCCAGAGATAAAGTCGCTCTACCCATGTCATGGGCTTGCGCTCTACCGGTTTCACCCTGTTTGTTAATGCCTGCATGAAATACTCCTCTTCATTTATAAAGGTTCGCAAAAATATTTTTATCAATCCAACCCACCAATTTAATCTTTACCAGTTCTTCTTGTTGGTGAAAATACCAACAAGGGCTGGGCCGGGTCCAACCCACCAATTTAATCTTTCTGCTTCTCATCTGCATGTTGGTGAAAACACCAACATGGGCTACGGGGCTGGTTCCAACCTGCCAATTCATTGTTTCTCCCGTTCGCTTATTGATGACAACCTGCCTACCGGCAGGCAGGCACCAACGGGGGCGGCGGGGCGGACCCAATTACTTTTTCAAAAACCACAGTATCACAGCGCCGGTAATCACCATGTTGATCAAGGCCAGCGGTATCAGGCTTTTCCAGCCCAGGTTCATCAGCTGGTCGTAGCGGAAACGCGGAATAGTCCAGCGCACCCACATGAACAGGAAGATGAACCCTGCTATTTTAGCAAACAGGCAGACAAACTGCAAAATGGGCAACCAGTTACCAATAGAATGACTAAGCGCAACATCATTCACAAACGGAATATCGTAGCCGCCAAAGAAAAGGGTGGCCATTACTGCACTGCTGATAAACATATTAATGTATTCAGCAAAAAGATAGAAACCCAGTTTCATGGAAGAATACTCCTGGTGGTAACCAAAGTTCAGCTCATTCTCTGCCTCCGGCAAATCGAACGGCGTCCGGTTACACTCGGCAAAAGCGCATACAATGAATATTAAAAAGCCCAGGGGCTGGTAAAAAATATTCCATACCCCGCTGTTCATTTGCTGCTCTACAATGGTCTTCATGCTTAAAGAACCGGTCAGCATCAGCAATGCTATGAGCGAAAGGCCCATGGCCAGTTCATAAGAAATCATCTGTGATGCACCGCGCAGTGCAGCTATCAGCGAGAATTTATTGTTGGAGGCCCAGCCACCAATCATAATACCATACACACCCAAACTCACCACACCAAAAATATACAGTATGCCAATATTGATATCTGCTACCTGCAGGCTAACGGTTCTGCCAAATAGCTGCAGCGGACTACCCCAGGGAATCACAGCGCTGGTCATCATAGCCGTCATCATAGCAAGGCAGGGCCCGAGGATAAACAAAAATTTATTAGAGGTATTGGGAATAATTTCTTCCTTCATGAACAGCTTTAATCCGTCTGCCAGTGGTTGCAGAATACCAAAGGGGCCGGCCCTGTCCGGACCAATACGATCCTGGATAAACGCCGCCACCTTACGCTCTGCATAGGTCTCATACATGGCGATGACCAGCGACACAGAAACAATTACCACCACCAGTAATAATTTTTCCAACATTAAAATCCAGTCTAAAGCAAGTAGTATCATTTATTCAAGATCTTTTAAAAGCAGTTCACTGAAAATTTACTTATTAAAATCATCGCTGTGTGCCGGTCCGTCAATGGCACTCAAGTGTATATTGGGTTTATTTACTTCACTCACGCTGTGGATGTCCATCAGCAATTTGGGACTGCGGCCATGCAACACGTTTACAATGGTTTCATTGGGCTTTTGCAGACCTTCGTAATGGCCTTGTGAAATAACGGAGTGCCTGTTTACATGCGCCGGGCCTTCTACTACCCAGTCTGCTGTATCTTTTTTCTCAAAACGGCATTCATTGCAAATCCAGTCTTTTACTTCGCCCCATTCATCTTTGCGGGCGGTAACGCGGAATACTTCCTCACCCCTTAACCATAACTGCGCTTTGCCACTGCATTTGGGGCAATCCCGGTGGGCATCTACCGGTTTGGTAAACCACACCCTGTTTTTAAAGCGGAATGTTTTATCTGTTAATGCACCTACCGGGCACACGTCAATAACATTCCCTATAAAATCGTTGTCCAGTGATTTTTCTATATAAGTAGCTATCTCTGCGTGATCGCCCCTGTCTAAAATACCATGTGCCCGCTTTTGTGTTAACTGATCCGCTACAAAAACGCAGCGGAAGCACATAATGCAGCGCGTCATGTGCAGCTGGATATAGGGTCCCAGATCATGTTTCTCAAAAGTTCTGCGGGGGAATTCGTAGCGGGTACCTTCTTTGCCGTGCTCATAGCTGAGATCCTGCAGGTGGCACTCACCTGCCTGGTCGCAGATGGGGCAATCCAGCGGATGGTTGATCAATAAAAATTCTACCACACCGTTGCGGGCATCTATTACTTTTTCGCTGGTAATATTTTTTACAATCATACCGTCCATAACGTTGGTACGGCAGCTCGCTACCAGTTTGGGCATGGGGCGTGGGTCTGCGGTAGAACCCGCCGCTACTTCCACCAGGCAGGTACGGCATTTACCACCACTGCCCTGCAATTTTGTATAGTAGCACATGGCTGGTGGTGCCACTTCGCCACCAATCTGCCTTGCGGCATTTAAAATAGATGTTCCCGGCGCCACTTCGATTTTTATATTATCGATGGTAACCGTGAACATTTTCGGCGCTTCTTTTTTTACTTCGTCTGCCATACAAACTATTTCTCGCAAAGAGGCAAAGTTTTCGCCAAGATGCAAAGATTTTATAAATTATTTACAATGCGATGTATCCCCGTTTTAATTAAAGGAACGTTGAAATTAATCAGCAATCCCAATTTCAAATTTGTGAGTTTCAGGTAAGTCAGCACCTGCTTATAATGTACTTCCAGCAAATTTTCTACTGACTTAAACTCAAGAATAACCTTTTCTCCTATAATTACATCAGGTATAAATCCAACACCCATATTAACTCCTTCATGAATTACCTGTATACCCTGTTGCACTTTAATATTAAGCCCGGTTTTATTCCATTCATAACAGAATATTTTCTCGTACACATTTTCAAATAGACCGGCTCCATATTTTGTGTGAATCTTAAAGCAAATATCTACTGCAATTTTCGCCAATTCATTTTCGTTTATAGGCATTTCTTTGCGTTTTCTTTGCCGTCTTTGCGTGAAACTATTAAGCCGGCACTGCCGGCCGCGCATCCGCATAATGCGCCAGGCCATAATTCCTTCGCTGGCTCTCCTCCGGGTTCAGCACATGCCATTCAAACTCATCGCGGAAATGACGGATGGCCGCTGCTACCGGCCAGGCCGCTGCATCGCCCAGCGGACAAATGGTATTGCCTTCTATCTTACGCTGAATATCCCACAGCAAATCGATATCGCTTATTTTTCCTTTCCCGTATTCTATGTTCTTTAAGATTTTCTCCATCCAGCCCGTTCCTTCGCGGCAGGGAGAACACTGGCCACAACTTTCATGACGGTAAAACCTTGCCAGGGTATAGGTATGACGCACCACACACTGGTCTTCATCAAGCACAATAAAACCACCGCTGCCCATCATAGAGCCAGTGGCAAAACCGCCATCGCTGAGACTTTCGTACGTCATCATGCGCTGTTCTCCCTTGGCTGTTTTCAGCAGCAGGTTGGCAGGCAATATGGGTACCGATGAACCGCCGGGTATACAGGCTTTCAGTTTTTTGCCATTGGGTATACCGCCACAATATTCATTGCTGTAAAGAAATTCTTCTACAGAGATGGTCATATCTATTTCGTAGACGCCGGGTTTATTGATATTACCACAGGCAGAAATCAATTTGGTACCGGTAGATTTACCCACGCCAATCTTAGCATATTCTTCTCCCCCTAGATTTATAATAGGCACCACTGCTGCCAGGGTTTCTACATTGTTCACCACTGTAGGCCTGTCCCACACGCCTTTTACCGCGGGGAAGGGAGGTTTGATTCTTGGGTTACCGCGTTTGCCTTCCAGGCTTTCTATCAGCGCGGTTTCTTCTCCGCAGATATAGGCACCGGCGCCGCGTTGTACATGAATTTCGCAATCGAAACCCGTACCCAGGATATTTTTACCCAGGAAGCCATTGTTCTTTGCTTCTGTAATGGCCTGTTCCAGAATGTCAACTATCCACGCATATTCTCCACGGATATAAATGTAGGTAGCATTGCTGCCCAGCGCAAAGGAACTTACAATCAATCCCTCTAGCAGCAGGTGCGGAATAAACTCCATCAGGTACCTGTCTTTAAAAGTACCGGGTTCGCTTTCATCTGCATTGCATACCAGGTGGCGTGGAACGCCTTCCGGTTTGGCAATAAAGCTCCATTTCATACCAGTGGGAAAACCGGCACCACCACGGCCGCGCAACCCGCTTTTCTTCACTTCTTCCACTACATCTGCGGGCGACATCTTAAATGCCTTCTCTACCGATGCATAGCCACCGTTTTTGCGGTACACGTCGTAGTAACGGATGCCTTCAATATGCGCTTTGTCTAATAAAACTTTTCTTCCCATAAACCCCTGACCCCTAAAGGGGGATAATTTACGTTCGTTATTAAAATTTCTTTCCTAAATAGTATTCAGCGTATGCAGCCAGCTTCTTATCGTTCCCCGGCATCGTTGCCCGCCCGGATGACCGGTTGGACGGGTGTCACTCACTTGTACTTTTTATTTTCTATTCAGCGCCATTGCCAACCCATCCTCCTGCATCTCAATCACCAGGCTTTACTGCATTTTATTAAAAAACTGATCCCCGGATCCACCTTATCTACTCCCCTTCAGGCCCGCCCGGATGACCGTTCGGACGCGGGGTAGGGGGTTTATTCTCTTTATTAAACATCCAGCTTACCCCAAATTTATCTACCAGCATCCCGAAGGTGGCGCCCCAAAACTGCTCCTGCAGGGGCATGGTCACTTTTCCGCCTTCCGCCATTTTTGCAAACACCTTTTCCAACGATGCTTTATCTGCCATTTCCATACTCAACTGTACGTTTCCGTTGGTATGCACTTCGTTGCCTTTAAAAGTATCAGAGATCATAATCATGTTATCTCCAAATACCAGCCTGGCGTGAATAATTTTTTGTTTATAATCTTCATCTACCGGCATCGGGCTGTCTCCATACCTGCTCAACATCGAAATTTCTCCATTCAATGCCGATACGTAAAAATGCAATGCTTCTTCAGCGTTACCGGCAAAATGTATATATGGTGTCAGTTTCATATAGCAAGTGTATTAATTCCCACTCAATACAAGCGCCCTTCTCACAAAGAGTCGGGATGGTTTTTTGTTTTATCCTCAAACCATGTTGGCCTGAACCGGTACACCAGCACCTGCAACAATAAAGACAAACCCACTGCTACCAGCACACCGGTAATAAACCCCTTTTTACTGCTATCCATCACAAACAAAGCCACCAACAGGAGAATGCAGATAATAATATGCCCCACAACCAGCCATCTGAAGTTGATTTTATATCTCATTTTTAATTGTTGACGGCAGCAGTTTTCCTGCATTCGTCTATAATGGCGTCTACTTTTTCTTTTGTAAGGTGTTCCCGGTAAGTCTTGCCCATCTGCATCATGGGCGCATAACCGCAGGCACCCAGGCATTCTACTGTTTTCAATGTAAACAATCCATCCGCACTGGTTTCACCGGGCTTAATGGAGAGTTTTTCACCAATATAGGCAATGATATCATCGCTGCCGTTCAGCATACAGGGACCGGTCTGGCAAACCTCAAACAGGTACTTACCAACGGGCTTCAGGTTGTACATGCTGTAGAAAGTTGCCACTTCATATACTTCAATGGGTTCAATGCGCAGCAGACCAGCCACGTAGTCCATGGTTTCGGTACTTAGCCAGCCACCAAAATTTTCCTGGGCCAGGTGCAGCAGGGGCAATAAAGCACTCTTCTGCTTTCCTTCCGGATAGCGGTCTATCAATCTTTTTACTTCTACCAGCTTTTCTTCAGAAAATGTTGCCATATATTAAACCCCTTCCCGGGATTTTGTATTTATGTGTTGAACAATGTTATACAGTACAAGAGTGCGACGCAACAATGACCCTATGAAATGCAACTGCCCGTCTCAAAACTCTTATCACTTTTATTAAGAACGAAATCGTCATTCCTAAACGTCAAAACTCCCCCTTCAGGGGGCCGGGGGGTTACGCATCCAGTTCTCCCGCAATCAAATTCAAACTGCTCATGGTCATAATAGCATCGCTGAGCATAGCACCTTTGGTAAGCTCTCCGTAGGCCTGGTAATAAATAAAGCAGGGCCTTCTGAAATGCAGGCGGTAGGGCGTGCGGCCACCATCGCTGATTAAATAGAAGCCCAATTCGCCATTGCCGCCTTCTACACTCTGGTAGACTTCGCCCACGGGTATTTCTGTTTCGCCCATCACTATTTTAAAATGCCAGATAAGCGCTTCCATTTTGGTGTACACGTCTTTCTTCTCCGGCAAATAATATTCAGGCACATCTGCATGGTATACTTCTGCCTCGGCGCCTGTAAATGCCTGTATTTTGCGGTAAGCCTGTTCAAGAATATTCAGCGACTGCCGCATTTCCTCATTGCGCACCAGGTAGCGGTCATAGTTATCGCCGGTATTGCCCACGGGCACGGTAAAATCAAAATCTTCGTAACTGCTGTAGGGTGTGTGCACGCGCACATCGTAATCTACCCCGGCTGCACGCAGGTTAGGACCGGTAAAGCCATAGTTCAGTGCACGTTCTGCGCTGATTGCCCCGGTGCCCTGTGTACGCTCCATAAAAATGCGGTTGCGGGTAAACAGGTTTTCAAATTCAGTGAGCACTTTGGGGTATTCATCCAAAAATTTTTCCAGCTTGGTAAAAGCAGCATTGGTAAAATTTCTTTCAAACCCACCGATGCGGCCTATATTGGTGGTGAGCCTGGAACCACAAATCTCTTCATATATTTCGTAAATCAACTCGCGGTATTGCATTACATACAGGAAGCCGGTATAGGCGCCGCTGTCTACCCCTACAATGGAATTACAAATCAGGTGATCAGAAATCCTGGCCAGCTCCATAATAATAACGCGCAGGTAGTCTACGCGTTTGGGGGTCTTCACTTTCAATAGTTTTTCGCAGGTAAGGTGCCAGCCCATGTTGTTGATGGGGGATGAGCAATAGTTCAACCTGTCTGTAAGCGTGGTGATTTGGTACAGCGGTCTGCGCTCGGCCAGTTTCTCAAATGCGCGGTGGATATAGCCAATGGTTTGCTCTGTAGAAACAATTCTTTCGCCATCCAGCTCCAGGATATTCTGCATTACACCGTGCGTAGCAGGGTGCGTAGGTCCAAGATTCAGCGTGGTGGTTTGCTTTTCTATAGAGCCTTCGGGCAGTTTAATATGATGATGTACTATGTCGGACATTCTTTTTAATTGCTGATTTCTGATTTTTAGATTGCTGATTTCTTATATACTGTATTACACTGATGGCATCAACCTCTTTCCAGCTTGTCATTTATTTTCACATTTGCCGCATTATCACATTTACACATTTGGTTTTATCTGCCAAACATTGCATCATCCTTATCAATCCTGGTACCATCTTCCAGCGGAAATTCTTTGCGCATGGGGAAATAGTCCATCTCGTCTACATTCAAAATACGTTTCAGGTTGGGATGGCCCACAAAATTTACCCCGTAAAAATCGTATGTCTCCCGTTCCAGCCAGTTGGCAGCGGAATATAAATTGGTGGCCGTAAATATATCTGGGGTAGTAATATCGGTAAATACTTTAAACCGGATGCGTACATTGTCTACCAGGTTGTGCAGGTGGTATACAATGGCCAGTTCCCGTCCTTTTTGGTCAGGATAATGTACGGCGCAGAGGGTGGTCAGGAACTGGAAACGCAGTTCAGGATTATCATACAAAAACTGCATTATTTTCAGGTTCTGATCCTTGGGCGCTTCAAAACAGAGCATTCCGTAGGGTTCTTCAAAATTGGTCAGCAGGTCGCCAAATTTAGCCGTCAGTCTGTCTTTGATTATTTCGTTGGTTAACGCCATGTTTAGCTATGAGCTTTGAGCCTTGAGCTATGAGCTGAAGACTATTATATGTAATTAACCGCTGGCTCATAGCTCGCAGCTATCAGCCCGCAGCTTTCTTTACTGTATTCCGTAACTCTCCATTAATTGCTTGTACTGTTCTCCGTTTCTGCGGCGGATGCTTTCTTTTCCTACCAGTTCCTGGATCTTCATAAAACCATCCAGCACGGCCTCGGGGCGTGGCGGACAACCCGGAATATACACGTCTACGGGAATGATCTGGTCGATGCCCTGCAATACGCTGTAGGTATCAAAAATACCCCCTGAAGAAGCGCAGGCACCCATACTTAATACCCACCTGGGCTCAGCCATCTGCAGGTATACCTGCCTTAATACCGGGCCCATTTTTTTAGCAATGGTACCCATTACCATCAGCAGATCGCACTGGCGGGGAGAGAAGCCTACCCTTTCTGCGCCAAACCTGGCCAAATCATAATGAGAACCCATAGTAGCCATAAATTCAATACCACAGCAGGAAGTGGCAAAAGGCAGGGGCCAGAGAGAATTTTTTCTTGCCAGCCCCACCACATCGCTGAGTTTGGCAGTAAAAAATCCTTCACCGGAAAAGCCATCGGGCGGCGCTACGGAATGGATGGCCTTACCACCTTCATTTTTTACGTTGTATTGTACCGGACGAGCCATAATAGTTTTTTTTATTGATAATGAACCCATTCAACGGAAATAACAACAACCAGGTATGTTGAATGTTTTCATTTTCACATTTTCATATCAGCACATTTGCACATTGTATCAGTCTTCCCAGTTCAGCGCGCCTTTCTTAATAATGTAGTAGAACCCTGCAAGGAAGAAGGCCACAAACATAATAACCGCCCCAAAACCTTCCCAGCCCAGGGCCCTGAAATTGATGGCATAGGGGTAAAAGAAAATTACTTCTACATCAAATAACACAAACAATATAGCTACCAGGAAGTATTTAATGGCCATTGGGGTACGTGCATCGCCGTGACTTTCAATACCGCTGGCAAAATTTTCCAGTTTGTCGGAAGTTTTGCGCTTGGGTCCTATCCAGTGGGTGACTACCATCACAAAACCAATAAATAAAACAGCAAAGATGAGTTGAATGGCTATCGGCAGGTAACTGGAGGCGCTGTTAACGTCGGCTACCGGAACATTGGCTTGAAGTAAGAACCATGATATCATTCCGAATGATGGATTAGTAAGTGGCAAAAATAAGGTAGGGCCATCAAATTCCCGCTATCTGAAAATGAAATTCCTGAAATTAAAAGTCCCCCGCTGGCTGGCGGGGGACTTTGCATATATACTTATGCTTATATATTTATTCATTCAACAGCTTACCTGGTGCCTGTTTTAGGTTTTGTAGTTGCTGCCGGCTGTCTGGTTGGCTGCTGCTTTGCCGGTGGCTTTTCCAGTATTCCTTTAATCCTGATCAAATCAGGGTTGGTAGGATCTGTTTCAAGCCCTTTATTGGCATACAGGATAGCAGATTCCTTATCCTTCTTAATATCATTGTAGTACTGTATCAGGTAATAGTAAGCACCCAATACCTGCGCTTTGTATTTAACCGAATCTAACTGTCTTCCTTTGTCTGCAAGTGCTTTGTACGCGTCTACCGCCAAACCTTTTGAATTGGTAGAATCATCCTGCGCCTGTTTACTTCTGGCACACCACAGGTAACCAAATATTTCATTTGGATATTTTGTCTGGTATTCGCCACAATAAATACTGTCTGCAGTGGTATAGTTTTTAGCCTGGTAATAGGCCTGGCCCAGGTTGTACAAATCTGTATTGGAAGGATTTTTCTTCAGGCCAAACAGTTGCTTTAAGAAACCGGCTTCCGCATCGCGGCGACCAATTTTTTTGGCCAAAGCGGCTGCCTTGGAAAGCAAATCAAGTTTGCCATCTGCAGAAGTATCTGCCGCTACCGCCTGCTGGTAAGAAGCCAGCGCGTCTCCCTGCGTTTCGGGAAATTTAGCCATCAATTCTGCCCTGAAAGAATAGTCCATCGGCACAAAACCTTCTGGCTTTTGTTTCGCAAAAAAGTCATCCAAAGATTTTTTTGCGTTTACAGAATCACCCTGGTCATAGTAAGAGTAGGCCATTAAACGGTAATACCGGGGATCAGCATTGGCACCTTCCGCCGCTATTTTTGCCTGCGATTTTGCGATGGCATCCGCGAAGCTTTTGGCAGCATACAGGTTACCAATTTTATCGTATTCATCACTTGGTTTGGGATCTGTCACAGTCAGGTATTTATCAAAGTACCCAATAGATTTTGCAACATCTCCATGAAAATAATAATAGTAATACAATTCATAGTAAGCAGGTGCATAGTTGGGGTCCAGCTCAATGGCCTTTTCAAAAGACGGTATAAACTGCTCTTTATTATTTTGGGTAAGATAGATTTTACCAATTTTGTACTGCGCTTCCGCCAATTTTGGATCCAGCCCCAGCGCCTTCTGGTAAGAAGTAACGGCAGCACCGCCATCTACCAGTTTACGGTAAGCGTCGCCCATTATGGTATAGGTAGCTGCATTCTTAAAATTCTTAATCTGCGTAGCCAGGTTCAGCTTTTCAATACCGTAGTTTGGATCACCGGCTTTTGTATTTACATCAGCATTGGCCTGTCCTATTGCATTAAGGACATCTATGTCTTTTGCCTTGCTTAAACTGATAGCTGTTTCAAAACGCTGGCGGGCATCGTTGGTCTTGCCTTCCAGCAATTCTATATGCCCTACCCCAGCCAGTATCAGCGGCGCACTGCCATTGGTAGACACAGCTTTCTGGTAAAGATCTTTTGCTCCCTGCTGGTTTTTATTGGCAAGCATTGTCTGACCCAGC